>DATLOA010000048.1:0-15871 GCA_035536515.1 Burkholderiaceae bacterium
GCTGGCGGGGCTCGCCGCAGTGTCCGTCGCGTTCGGCAGCATTCACGGCATCACGCTCGGCTTCGGGCTGACGCTGATCGGCGAAGCCGTTGACTACGCGGTCTACGTTCAGGTGCAAAGGCAGCGCGGCGACAACACGTACTTGTGGAAGGGCTTGTGGCTGGCGGTGCTGACGTCGAGCGCGGGCTTCATCGCGATGATGCTGTCCGGCTTCGCCGGATTGATGCAGCTGGGTCTGATGTCGATCGTCGGCATTGCGGTGGCCGCAGTCGTCGCGCGCTTTTGCTTGCCCGACGTGCTGCGCCCGCTCGACGCGTCGCATTTAGTGCGCTTCGCTCCGCTCGCACAGTTATCACTGCACGCGCCGCGGTGGCGGGTTGCGCTGGTGCTGATCGGACTCGCGTCGGCCGTGCTGCTGGTGACGCGTGGCGATCGGTTGTGGAACGATCAACTGGCTGCAATCTCGCCGCTTGCCAGCGGGTCGGGCGAGCTTGATGCGCGGCTGCGCAGCGACACCGGCCTGGGCGATCTGCGTTTCGTGCTTGCAGTCGAGGGCGCGACGCTCGACGAAGCGATCACACGTGCCGAAGCGTTGCACGAACGATTGCGCCAGCTGCAGTTGCGCGGCGCGATTGCCGGCTTCGATTCGCCCGCAGCATTGATACCCAGCGCGCAAACGCAGCAGGCGCGGCGCTCGGCGCTGCCCGAGGAAGCGACTTTGCGCGAGCGCTTGGCGCAGGCGTTGGCAAGCAGCGCGTTGCGCGCCGAAGCGTTCGAGCCGTTCATTGCGGACGTGCAACGCGCGCGCCGGCTCGACATCACGCCCAGCTACTATGCAGGCACCGCGCTCGGTCAGCGGCTAGCAGCACAGTTGATCGATCGCAGGCAGGGCACCGCTTCCGACGTGGCAGCATTGATCACGTTGACTGGCGTTGCCGAGTTGGACGGCGCGGACGCCGTCGCCGCCGCGGTACGGAACGTGAATGGTGTGTCGTTGATCGATCTTACGAACGTCCAATCCTTGGTCGCCGACTACCGCGCGCGCGCTGCGTGGGCGGCCTTGGGGGGAGCAATACTGATCGTGCTGATTCTGGCGGTGCAATTGCGAAATCTAAGAGCGACTGCGCGCATCGCAGTATCGGTTGCGGTGTCAATGGCGATCACCGCGGCCGCGTTGGTGCTGATCGAAGGGGGATTGACGCTGTTTCACCTGGTGGCGCTGCTGTTGGCGGCCGGTGTCGGCACCAACTACGCGTTGTTCATCGGCATGCCGCGCGACGGTCGGCAAGATGAGACGGCAGCGCTGCCGGTCACGCTGTCTGTCACGCTTGCCGCAGCGACGACGCTGATTGCTTTTGCAACGCTGGCGATGTCGGCCACGCCGGTCCTGCACATGATCGGCGTGACGGTCGCGATCGGCGCGACCATTGCACTGGTGGTCAGCCTTTCGCTCGCGCCGGAGCGCGCGCGCGTATCTGCGGCTGCATGAACGACCGTATGAAGTTCGATCCGGTCGCGATCAGCGCGTATACCGCGACCACCTCTGTGGGCCGCGGACACGGTGCGTTGCTCAATGCATTGCGCACACGGCACAGCGGATTGAAACGCTACGAAGCGCGCCGCGATTTCGCGGCCGACGCGCCATGGCGCGAAGGAGGCCCCGCGCTGGATACGTGGATCGGCGAAGTCGAAGGATTGCAATCGATCGAGCTGCCTGAGGCGTTGTCCCGCTATGACTGCCGCAACAATCGTCTGGCGTGGCTGGGCCTGCATCAGGATGAATTTGTCGCACGCGCGCGCGAGGCGGTCGCGCGCTACGGTGCAGCACGCGTCGCCGTGATCATCGGCACGAGCACCTCCGGGATCGCGCACGCCGAAAGCGCGTATCGCGCGCGCGATGCTGCCGGCCGGTTGCCCGAGTCTTTCAGCTACGCGACGACGCTGAATAATTTCTCGGCGCCGGCGCTGGTGGCGCACGCGATTGGCGCCACCGGCCCGACGCTCGCGATCTCTACCGCATGCTCATCGAGCGCCAAGGTGTTCGCTTCTGCCGCAAGATTGATGCGCGCCGGTTGGATCGATGCGGCGATCGTCGGCGGCGTGGATTCGCTGTGTCTGACGACGCTGTGCGGATTCTCCTCGCTTGAGCTGTTGTCGCCCGACCCGTGCCGACCGTTCGATCGTGCGCGGCGGGGTATCTCGATCGGAGAGGGCGCCGGATTCGCGATGCTCGAAGCACGCGCGGATGCGCCTGCGTATCTGCTCGGCGCCGGCGAATCGAGCGATGCGCACCATATGTCGACTCCCCATCCTGAGGGGCTCGGGGCGCAGCTGGCTATGCGCGGTGCGCTCGATTCCGCGGACCTCTCGCCCGCGGCGGTCAACTACATCAATCTGCATGGCACAGCGACGCGCTCTAACGATCCTGCCGAAGGCCGCGCGGTCGCTGCCGTGTTCGGTGATACCGCCAGCAGCTCGACCAAGGGCTGGTTCGGTCATTTACTCGGTGCAGCCGGCATCGTCGAATCGATCGTGGCGCTGCTCGCGCTCGAACACGCCATCGTGCCGGGCACGCTCAACACGATCGATCTGGATCCCGAGTGTCCGAACACAGTGCTGCTCGACAATGAAACGCGTGAGATCGATGTGGCGCTGTCGAACTCGTTCGGCTTCGGCGGCAGCAACTGCAGCGTGGTCTTCGGCCGCAAGAGAAAGCCAAGAACGCTGTCGTGATTGCATGCGCTGTATTGGGAATCGGCGTCTATGGGCCGGGGCTGGTCGATTGGGCTGCCGCGAGCAAGGTTTTGTCGGGCGCGGCGGCGTACGTGCGTGCCGATAATGCAGCACCGCCAAGCGGTTTGTTGCCGGCCGCCGAGCGCAGGCGTGCGACGCCGTCAACGCGCATTGCACTGACCGCGGCCCAGCAGGCGCTGACGCACGCCGGGCTCGACGCTAAAGCCGTACCAGCGGTGTTTGCCAGCAGCTCGGGCAATCCGGACATTATTCACGACATCTGCGCCATGCTGGCGGCTGGCGACTACCAGATTTCACCGACCAAATTTCACAACTCGGTGCACAACGCGGCCTCGGGTTACTACAGCATCGCCGTTGCGAGTCATTGCGCGGTGACCAGCTTGTGTGCGCTCGACGGCACTGCGACTGCCGCGCTGCTCGAAACCGCGGTGCAGGCGAGCGCCGCGGAAATGCCGGTGTTGATGGTGAGCTACGACTTGCCGTATCCGTTTCCGCTGTCGGAAGCGCGGCCGACGATCGATGCCTGGTCGCTCGCACTGGTGCTTGCGCCGCCGACTTTTGAATCGGCTATTGCGCACCTGATTTTGACTGATGGGACGAGCGCCAACGCGGACGCAGCCGATACCGCCCTTTCAGACCGGCAGCTCGAATCGATTCGCCTTGGCAATCCGACGGCGCGCATGCTGCCGTTGTTCGCCGCGCTGGCCCAACCGCGTGCGTGCGACATCGTGCTGCGCCAAGGCAACGGCCGCGCGCTGCGCGTCGCCGTTAAAGGATGTTGACGCGGTCGATCGAAGTACTTTTGCCGCACGCGGGCCGCATGCGGCTGATCGACCGTATCATGTCGTACGACGAGCACGAGATCGTTTGCGAGAGCGATTCGCATCGCGCTGCCGATCATCCGCTTGCTGAAGCCGGCATGGTGTCGATTGTCTGCGGCCTCGAATACGGCGCGCAGGCCATGGCGATCCACGGCGCGCTGCTTGCGCGGGGTGACTCCGATGCGCCCGTGCGTCATGGCTATCTGGTCGCCGCATCCGATCTGCGCTGGTCGGTCGAGCGCTTGGATCAATGTGCGGCGCCGATCGTGATCAAAGCCGTCAGCGAATTCCGTGCCGACAATCAGGTAGCTTATCGCTTCGAAATCAGCGCGTCCGGCGCCGCGCTGCTCACCGGCCGCGCTAGCGTTGTCCTTCACGCACCGATCCAGTGACGCCGTCGCTGTACATCGGTCGCTTCGACTCCCGACTACCCGAGGAATGGCAGGCGGCGCAGATCGCTTTGCTGACACTCACGGAACGTGCGCGCCTGGCGCGCATCAACCGTCCGCAGCGTCGGCAGCAGTTCATAGTTGGTCACTGCTTGCTGCGCTGGGCGTTGGTTGCCGCAGGACTTGATGAAGCGACGGTAGAAGTCGACTCAGAGGGACGCGTATTGCTCAGCGCGAGCGTGCCGGTGCATGCCAGCATCGCCCACACCGGGACAGCAGTTGCAGTGGTGGTTGCAGGCGTTCCAATCGGCGTCGATGTCGAATCGATGCAGCCGATGCGAGATTCGCGGGCAGCAGCTCGGGTGCTCGGTTTACCCGCCGATCAGTCGCACGACGCTCGATCCGTCGTCCGAGCCTGGTCAATTGCCGAAGCGCGGCTCAAAGCCGGCGCGCAAGCGAGCGCGGCTGCTTGGCTGACAGCCTGGCAGGGTTGTCAACTCGCTGTTGCCGGAATCCCAAATCCGCCGCTTACCGGCATGGTCGATGCGATGACCGGGATTTACAATGCGACCGAATTGCCGTGGGAAGCGGTTTAATGGCGGCCTGGCATCGGGTCGTCTGGGGTTAATAACAGTCGGCCGGTGAGCGACAGCGCAAGGGTGACTTCGATGGCAGTTGTTCTGTCCGAGCGTGCCGAGCGCGCAAAAAAAAGTTGGCGCGAGACGCAGATTTGGCCGCAGGGAATCGCAGTCCGGCCTTTCGGAGCAGGCGCCTCAATCGGACGCCTGGGCCGCTCGATCGGGCAGATCGCGTTGTTTGCGGTGTTTGGCCTTTACGGCGCTCTGATGAGCGTGGTGGTCGTCCCGTCTTATTCAATTTTGGTTCAAGATCGGCCGCGTCGCACGCGTGGCATACGCCGCATCATGTACACCATCACGCGCACCTACGTCGCTAGCATGCGGACGCTGCGTCTGATCGATCTCGAAGTAAGGGGTCTGAGCCGTGAGCCTGCCCCCGGCACCCTGATCGTCGCCAATCACCCGTCACTGATCGACGCGCTCATTTTGCTGGGCCATGTTAAAGATGCCGGCGTCGTCGCCAAGCGGTCGCTGCAGGTCAACCCCATTACCGGCGGCGGCATTCGCGGCGCGAACTATGTCGTCAACGCCGATCCCAGAGCGCTCGTTGAGGAATGCTGTGCGCGCATCGCTGCCGGCGAAACTCTTGTTTTGTTTCCGGAGTGCACGCGCACCGCAGACGACGGGGTGATCAGATTGAGGCGCGGCGCGGCGCACATTGCAGTGCGCTCGCTTTGTACCGTGATTCCCGTGACGATCGAATTTTCGGAGCCGCTGTTGACCAAGAAAAGTCGCTGGTGGCTGGCGCCAAAGGTGCGGCCACGCGTGCGTGTGACGGGGCACGCGGCGATCGATCCGGCGCAGTTTCTGCAGGGCGGTTCCAGTGTCTCGCTGGCGGCCCGCCGGCTGACCGAACATCTGCGCCAGTTGTACGTCGATAAGTTGAAAGTGATGGAGCTTGCCCGCCGTGGACCCGCTTGAACACGAAATTGCCGAGTTGATAATCGAGTGCACCGGGCTCGAAGACATGCAACCCGAGGAAATCGATCCGGCCGCGCCATTGTTCGTCGAAGGGTTGGGACTCGACTCGATCGATGCGCTGGAGATTGGCGTGGCGCTCGCCAAACGCTACGGCGTCAAGCTCACCGCGGACAACGAAAACAATCGCCGTCACTTTGCCAGCGTGCGCGCGTTGGCCGCGTTTGTAGCGAGCCAGCGCGGCGCGCAAGCGGCTTGATTCGATGCGCCGCGACTTTCCGTTGGCCGGCATGCAAGTGGCGCCGGACTGCAGTGTCGCAATCGACCGCGTCGAGAGTTGGCTTCGTGAATTTCTGTACCGTGAGTTCGCGATCGCCGGCGACCGGTTGGTGCCGGGCGCCGATCTGTATCAGGATCTCGATCTCGATAGCATCGACGCCGCCGAGATTGTTTTGAAGTTCAACGACGCGTTTGACCGCGATGTCGATGCGCGCGAATTTCGCCGCGTTCGCACCTTGGCGCAGGCGCTCGATCTGCTGCGCTGACGTTGCGCTGAAAATTTCGGTCGCGGCATCGGCACGTTGCATCCATCGTCCGCGCTTCGCGTTTGCGTCATCGTGCCTGTGTACGACCATCATGCAGCGCTGCCACGTCTGGTCGACGCACTGCGCACCACTGGCTTGACCTGCTGGCTGGTCGACGATGGTAGCCATGCGCCATGTGCGCAGGCGGTCCAATCTCTGTGCGCCGACAATGCACAATGGCTGCGCCGTTTGCGGCTCGATATTAATCAGGGCAAAGGCGCTGCCGTGTTTGCCGGTTTGCGCGCCGCGCGCGCGGCGGGATTCACACACGCTGTGCAGATCGATGCCGACCTGCAGCACGATCCGTCCCGCATCGGGGAGTTCGTTGCGGCTGCCGCGCGCAATCCCGCTGCGGTCATCAACGGCGTGCCGCACTACGATGCCAGCGTTCCGGCGGTTCGGCTGCACGGCCGGCGCATCACCACGGTGCTGGTGTGGGTCCACACGTTGTCGCGCAAAATCGCCGACGCAATGTGCGGGTTTCGCCTGTATCCAATCGCGCCGGCGATCGCGCTCGACGATCGTGCGCGTATCGGGCGCCGGATGGAATTCGATGCCGAGATCATCGTGCGGCTTTTCTGGGCCGGCGTACCGGTCGTCAATCTCAGCACACCCGTGACTTACCCGGCAGATGGCGTTTCGCATTTTCGGATGCTGCGCGACAACGTGCGGATGGCATCGCTGCATTTGCGATTGCTGGCAGGAATGCTGATACGTCTGCCGCGCTTGCTGCCGCGCCGGCTCGCGGGCCTCGCGCCGTGAGCAGCATCGACGTGTCCACCATGCGCGACCAACCGCGGCGCCCCGATTCGCACTGGGCGTCGATGCCGGAGTCAGGAACTACGGTGTGGCTATGGATCATGTATCTGAGCTACGTGTGGATCGGCCGCCCGCTTTATCGCGCGCTGGCGTGGCCGGCATCGTGGTACTTCATCGTGGTTCGACCGGTAGCGCGCCGCTCGTCGATTGACTACCAGCACCGGATCGGCGCGTTGTCCGCGGATGCCGGCTCATGGCAGGCGTGGCGCGCCGCTGCTCTGCATGTGCGTCGCTTTGCGGACACGCTGCTCGACAAGGCGCTGGTGTGGACCGGCGGACTGTCGCTAGACGGCATACGGCGCGAAGTCGATTCGCGCTTCGACGATGCGGTTGCGCAAAACCGCGGCGGCGTGCTGGTGGTTGCACATTTCGGCAACCTGGAAGTGCTGCGCAGAATGGGCGAGCGTGCCAAACAACTGCGGCTGCACATCCTTGTGCATACGCGGCACGCTGAGCGCTTCAACCGCGTGCTGAACCGCATCAACCCGCAAAGCGCCGAGCGTTTGTTGCAGGTGACCGAGGTCGATACCGCCACCATCGCGCACCTCGCGACGCGCGTCGAGCAAGGCGACTTCGTTGTAATTGCCGCCGACCGCGTGCCGGTGACGAGTGAGCGAACACTTGATGTTCCGTTTCTCGACGCCGACGCGGCCTTTCCCATTGGCCCGTGGGTGCTTGCCGCAGCGCTCGATTGCCCGGTGTACTGGCTCGCTTGTTATCAGCGCCCGGCCGATTGCGGCCGCTACACGCTCGTATGTGAGTTGATGCGCGAGCGCATCGCGCTGCCGCGCAAAACGCGTGAAGCGGCGCTGCGCGAGGTGATCGCCGACTATGTGCGCTTTCTCGAACGCGCATGCCGCGAGGCGCCGCTCGCGTGGTTTAATTTTTTTCCGTTCTGGCGAGTGCGTAAATGAGCGCCGCCGCTGTGCTGGTCACGGGCTCGAGCCGCGGTATCGGGCGCGCAACGGCGCTACGCCTGGCACGCGACGGCTATGACATCTGGCTGCATCATTCGGGGCAATCTGATTCGACGGAGGCGATTGACGCTGTCGGGAATGAAGCGCGGGCGCTCGGGGTCACAGTTGACGTGCTCGCGTTCGACATTTCGGACCGTGGCGCCTGCGCGCAGGCACTGCATGCCCAAGTTGAACTGCGCGGTGCACCCTATGGCGTCGTGTTAAATGCGGGGATCGCGCGCGACCACGTTTTCCCGGCGCTGTCAGGCGAGAATTGGGATCGCGTCCTGCGTACCAACCTCGACGGTTTCTACAACGTGTTGCACCCGCTGATGATGCCGATGATTCGCCGCCGTCAGGCCGGCCGCATCGTGACTCTGGCGTCGGTCGCCGCGCAGGTCGGCAATCGCGGGCAGGTTAACTACAGCGCTTCAAAGGCAGGCATCATCGGTGCCACGCGCTCTCTGGCGCTCGAGCTCGCCAGCCGCAATATCACCGTGAACTGTGTAGCACCAGGATTGATCGCCACCGACATGACGCGTGACTTGCCGATCGAGGAAATGACGAAAATGATTCCCGCAGGGCGTATTGGTGAACCCGATGAAGTCGCCGCCACGATTGCATTCCTGCTATCGGCCGATGCCGCCTACATTACGCGGCAAGTGATCGGCGTTAACGGAGGTCTAACAGCATGAGCAGTATGAGCAAAACGGAAACAGTCGTACCTCATCCACCCTTGACGGAGTATTACGCCGACGAGACCGAGCGGCACCGGTGGCTGCGGAGCATTTTCAACGCCAGCGCAGTCGACTACGACCGCGTCGAAGGGTTGATGGCGTTCGGTACCGGCCCCTGGTACCGTAGGCAGGCGTTGCGCCGCGCCGGATTGACGTCCGGGATGCGCGTGCTCGACGTTGGTACGGGTACCGGGCTTACCGCTGTCCAGGCCGTACGGCTCAGCGGCGACGGGGCGAACGTGACCGGCGTCGATCCCAGCGTAGGAATGCTTGCAAACGCGCACTTGCCCGCAGGACTGCGGGTGATCGAAGGACGCGCTGAAGCCTTGCCCGCGGAGGATGCCGCGTTCGATTTCGTCAGCATGGGCTATGCGCTGCGTCACGTGGCGGATTTGCGTACGGTGTTCGGCGAGTTTCATCGCGTGCTGCGACCTGGTGGCCGCGCGTGCGTGCTAGAGATCACGCGGCCCGCGGGCACGCGCGCGACGCGCTGGCTGCGTTTTTATCTGCGGTATCTGGTGCCGTTTGTGGCGCGCTGCGTCGGCCGATCGCGCGATACGCCGGCGGTCATGCGCTACCTGTGGGACTCGATCGAAGCGTGCGTGCCGCCGCAGCAAGTTATCGAGCAGATGCGAGCGGCCGGCTTCACCACCGTCAGTCGCCACGTTGTGCTGGGAATTTTTTCCGAGTACGTCGCAATAAAGTGAGCGCGATCAAGTGAGCGCTTCCAGATTCGCATTGCACAGTCCGTTGCCGCCCCGCGCGTGGCAGCCCGGACCATTGCACTGGCTGCTGGCGGGCAGCCATGTCGCCGGCGTTGCATCGATCGCCGTGCAGCCGGCGCTCTGGCCCTGGGCCGTTGGCGCGATGTGCAGCAGCCACGCGCTGAATGTCGCATTCGGCTTTGCGCCGGCAACAACGGCGCTTGGCCCGGTGATCTCGCAATTGCCGGCGGTTTGCGCCGAGCGCGGCGAGATTGCTTTGACGTTTGACGACGGGCCCGACGCCGAAGTAACGCCGCGTGTGCTCGATCTGCTCGAAGAAGCCGGCGCGCAGGCGACTTTCTTTTGCGTCGGCGCGCGCGCTCGCGCGCATCCGAACGTCGTGCGTGAAATCGTGTCACGCGGGCACGCGGTCGAGAATCATGCGTTCGGACATTCGCGTGCCATGGGGTTCTGGGGCGTTGGACGTTTGGTCCGCGACATCGGAGACGCGCAAAAAGCGCTGGCCGACATCACGGGCCACGCGCCGAAATTTTTCCGTGCACCGTTTGGAATCCGCACCCCGCTGACTGAGCCGGCGCTTGCACGTCTTGGGCTGCGTTGCGTCGCCTGGAACGTGCGCTCGCTTGATAGCGTCGATCGCCGCGCTGCGCGTGTGGCAGAGCGCATCGTTCGGCGTTTGGCGCCGGGCGCGATTGTGTTGATGCATGACGGCGCCGAGGGACGGCGCCGGCGGATAAAGGCGGATGCGACGAGCATGCTCGGTGCGTTGCCGCTGGTGCTCGCATTGCTGCGGGAGCGTGCGTGGCGCGCGGTAACTCTGCGCAGCGCGTTGCCCGCATGATGCAAGCGGGTGGCGCGCGCAATGGAGTAGCTAGGGCGACCACCGCTTCGTCGGCGCAAGCCTCAGTCGCCCGCGTCGAGAACGTTAGCTCTGCGCTTTGTTCCGCCGCACGCCCTGTCGTTGGCAAGGGTGCCGGCGATGCAACGGTCCGCCGACTCGTTATGCGCGCGGCCGCGCGCTATCGGCAGGCAGGTCTTAGTCCCTACTATTTCGCACGCGGAAAACTGGGCGGCGATCCGGTGTTCGCGGCACTCTTGCGCGATGGCCGCATTAACGATGCGGCGCGAATTGTCGATGTCGGCTGCGGGCTTGGAATACTGGCGGCCTGGCTCGCTGCGGCTGAGCGGTGCGACCCGCACATCGTTTTGGACTGGCCGGCAACATGGGCGCCGCCGCCTAAGCGCTGGACGCTGCGCGGATTCGATTTGCGAAGGGATGCGATCGCGGTCGGGCAACGCGCACTATCGGACCTTGGCGATCGCGTTGCACTGACCGTTGGCGACGCGCGTCAGGTAACGTTGCCCGCGTGCGACGTGGTCGTCGTGCTCGACGTGCTGCATTACCTCGATAGTGAACACCAGCGCAAGCTGCTGGTCGATGTGTTCAACGCGTTGACGCCGGGCGGCGCTTTGCTGGTGCGTGTGGGTGACGCTGCCTCGCATTGGCGTGCGCGTGTCACTTCGATGGTCGATTGGTGCGTGACGATCATGCGCGACAGACAGTGGCCACGGCTTCATTGCCGACCGTTGTCCGAATGGAAGCTGCTGCTTGAATCGATCGGATTTTCAGCCGTGGCTCAGCCGATGAGCGAGGGCACTCCGTTTGCCAACGTGCTTCTGATTGCTACCAAAGAGTCAGCCGAAAGATGACCGCTACCACGATGCGTTCAATTGATGTTTCGTCCGCCGAGCGCAAGCGCCGCGCGCGAGAGCGGCTGATCACGCTGACGCGCTTGATGGACTCCGCCGTCGACGTGCCGTTGTTGCGCACGAAGGTTGGGCTAGATGCACTGCTTGGCGTGATTCCGGTCGCCGGCGATTTGCTGTCAGCGGCGATCGGCGTGTATCTGATCACGCAGGCTCGCGAGCTTGGCGCGTCACGCTGGTTGCAAGGGAAGATGGTCGGCAACTTGGTACTGGACGCCGCGGTCGGCGCAGTGCCGCTGGCCGGCGATGTGTTCGACGTTTATTTCCGCGCCCATCGGCGCAACCTGAAGCTGCTGCAGCAGCATCTGGGCGAGCCGTATCTGGACGGTCGTGAGGCCGACGACGTCATCGAGGAAAGGCCCGCTCGTAGCGTGCGCCGGAGCTAGCGGCGAACGTCTAGCTTCACTCGGCCTTGATCCCTGCCGCCTTCACGACCCCGCCGTAGCGCGCCAGATCCCGCTTGATCTCTTCGCTGAACTTATCCGCGGTGCCGGGTGTCGCGTTGATGCCGAGCACGTTAAGACGTTCGCGTACTTCGGGGTCGGAAAGCACTGCGTTGAGCTCGGTGTTGAGTTTGTCCAAAATCGGCTTCGGCGTTTTGATCGGGGCCAGGATGCCGACCCACGAATTGATTTCAAAATCAGGCACGCCGCTTTCGATGAACGTCGGCACATCGGGCAGCGACGCGGAGCGCTGCGCGCTCGACACCGCCACTCCGATCAGCTTGCCCGACTTCACGTGCTGATGCGCGCCGGCCACCGCCGTGTACACCAGCGGAATGTTGCCTCCCATCACGTCGATGATTGCCTGGCCGCCGCCCTTATATGGCACGTGCGTCAGGTTTGCGCCGGTGCGCTGCTTAAGCAGCTCGCCCGCAATGTGCGGCGTGCCGCCGGTGCCCGAGGTGCCGTAGAACAATCCGCCCGATTGCGTTTTGGAGAGTGCAAGAACGTCGCGCAGATTTTTCGCAGGTAAACCCGGATGCGCGACGAGTATTAAGATGGCGTTACCGATTTTGCCAACGGGCGCGAAGTCGCGCACGGTGTTAAATGGCACTTTGTCGAACACGTGCGGGTTAATGACCATCGTGCCGTCGAACCCGAGCAGCAAGGTGTAGCCATCAGCGTCGGCCGCGGCCACTTGCTGGGTGCCGATGTTGCCGGACGCGCCGGGCCGGTTGTCGACCACCACCTGCTGCCCGAGCCGCTTGCTGAGAAAATCGGCGACGACGCGCGCGCTGGTGTCAGTTACGCCGCCTGTCGTGAACGGCACGACGAGCCGAATTGGCTTGTTGGGATAAGGCGCTTGAGCGAGCGCGCACGATGCGGTGCCGATCAGTGCCAGTGATGTGCCAATAATCAGGCTGCGTCGCACACGATTCATGTTTCTTCTCCCTGTGATGCCAGCGCCGGTTCGGCGTAGTGTTTCTCGAATGCCCAAATGTCTTCAAAGCCCATCAGTTTGGTCAGCTTGCCAAAATCGTGCAGCGGCACGTCGATCTCCGCAGTCGAACCGGTGCTCTTTAGTGCTTGGTACACGCCGGTCATCGCTTGCACACCGGCAAGCAAAGCGGAAACCGGAAAGATTGCGATCTTGTAGCCGATCGATTCAAGCTCGGCACGCGTCAATACCGGCGTGCGGCCTCTCTCAACCATGTTGGCAACGAGTGGTTGATCGATAGAGCTGCCAATGCGGCGCATCTCGTCGACCGACTCCGGCGACTCGACGAACAGGACATCAGCACCCGCGCGCGCATATGCCTCCCCTCGGCGCAGCGCCTCGTCAAGTCCGAGCGCAGAGCGCGCATCAGTACGCGCAATGACGAGAAAGTCAGGTGAGCTGCGCGAATCGATCGCGACCCGAATCTTCGCAACCATGTCGCTCATCGCGATCACGCGCCGGCCTGGCGTGTGTCCACATTTCTTCGGAAACTCCTGGTCTTCGAGTTGGATCGCCGCCGCACCCGCCGCTTCATACCCGCGCACCGTGTGACGCAGGTTCAACAAACCCCCGTAACCCGTGTCGGCATCGGCGATCAGCGGTGTGCGTGCCATTTGCGCCATTGCGGTCACGCGCCCAAGCATGTCGCTATACGTCGCGAGCCCCGCGTCGGGTAAACCGAGAAGCGACGCCACCGTACCGAAGCCGCTCATGTAAAGCGCATCGAAGCCGAACGTATCGGCCAGTCGCAGCGACACCATGTCGAACACGCCGGGCGCAACGATCAAGCCCGGTTGAGCCAGTCGAGCTTTAAGTAGGGGTTTTGGGTTAGGCATGGCTTCGAGATGACTTTAGCAAACAGCGGCAGCCTATCGAACCAACGCGGTATAACGCCCGCATAACACCGCAGCACATACAACGCCCGAGTCGATCTCTGGCACCGGCCTATGCTGCGTGGACCTTCGCGGGCTCGCGTGCGCAACGAATTGCGTACACGGCTCGCGTTCCGATTTGCGGATCTGCCGATGGCGACTGGGGTGGCGCGCGGGGAACGGGCGACGGCGCAACACGCAGCGATACGACTCGTATTGCTTGGCACGCCTCGCCTCGAACTCGCTGATCGAACCACGGTGGCGCTCGAGCGCCGCATGGCCGCGCTGCTGGCCAAGCTTGCGGTCGATGGGCCAACGCCGCGCGCGCACGCCGCCGCGATGCTCTGGCCCGAGGCCGACGCCAAGAGCGCGCGCAACAATCTGCGCCAGCGTTTATTTCGATTACGTCAGGCCGCGCAGCGCGATGTAGTCGTGCCCGACATCACACTTGCCCTGGCCGACGGCATCGCACACGACTTATCCGATCTCTGTTCACGTCTTGCCGACGATCCGGAAGCCGCTTCTGGCGATCTGCTCGGTACTCTTAGCTTCGACGACTGCATCGACCTCGCCGATTGGGTCACGGTGGCACGCGAACAATGGGCGGTCGCGCGCCGCAGCGCCCTGGCTGAGATCGCATCGCGGCTTGAATCGGAAGGACACATCGCACCCGCGTTGCGCTACGCCGAGCGCTTGGTCGCCGACGATCCGCTGCTCGAACACGCGCATCGGCGCGTGATGCGGTTGCACTACCTGCGCGGCGACCGCGCCGGCGCATTGATCGCGTTCGAGCGCTGCACTGAAGTACTCAGTCGGGAGCTCGACGCGAAACCCGGCAAGGAGACGCTCGACCTCGCGCGCGTGATCGGAGAGAGCCGCACGCCGGCGCTGGTTGCACCCAGCGCGCGCGCGGTCACCGTGCTGCGTCCGCCGCGGCTCGTCGGCCGCGATGCCGAATGGCGCGCCATCGAGCAAGCATGGCGGCACAGACGCGTCGTGATCGTTTTGGGCGAACCCGGCATTGGCAAATCGCGTCTGGCCGGGGACTGGTGCGCGGCATTCAATGGGTGCGCAATGTTCGGAGCGCGGCCGGGCGACGCACGCGTTGCCAATGCGCTGCTCGCTCGCGTTTTGCGCGGACTGATCGAGCGGTGGGGCGCGCCGAAGGAGCCGTGGATCGTGGCCGAGCTCGCACGCTTGCTGCCGGAGCTCGGCGCCGCATCGGCCGCGAAGTTTCGAGCGCTGCAATTGCAGCAGGCAGTGGCGCACACGATCACGATGGCGGTGCAGTCTGGGCTGGCGGGTGTCGTCATCGACGACGCGCAGTTCGCCGATGATGCATCGCTCGACATACTGCTGCGCCTGACGCAGGACAACAGCCTGCGCCTGCCGTGGCTGATTACCGCGCGCGCAAATGAAGTGCCGACTCAGCTGCTCGAATACAAGAGCGCGGTCGAGTCGAGTGCGCTCGCTGAAATCCATCTCGGTCCGCTGGACGAAGACGCAGTCAGAACGCTGCTGGCATCGCTCGCGATCCCGGACTTCGACGTTGAAGCGTGGGTTGCGCCGATGGCACGTCACACGGGCGGCAACCCGATGTTCATTCTGGAAACGCTGCTCGCAATGGTGGCGCGCGGGGATGCTGCCCTCGATGCAGCCGAACTGAAACTGCCGGCGCCTGCGCACGTTGGACAGTTGATCGAGCGCCGGCTGGAACAGCTGAGCGCATCCGCGCTGCGGCTTGCGCGCGTCGCTGCCCTGGCGGGACCGGACTTCAGCGTCGAGTTGGCTGTAGCTGTGCTGGGCCAGCAGGCGCTCGATATCGCCGATGCGTGGCGTGAGCTCGAGAAAGCGCAGGTGATCCGCAACAATGCGTTCGCGCATGACCTGATCTACGAGGCGACGCTACGCACCGTGCCGCACGCGATTGCGCGCGTGCTGCACAAAGACATCGCCGATTTCCTTGAGCGGCACGGCGCGCATTCAGCGCGCATCGCCGGGCATTGCTACGAAGCGCAAGAGTGGAGCAGAGCCGGCATGCATTTCAGGGCAGCGGCCGATCGCGCTAGGGCGATCTCGTTCGGAGCCGACGCAGCGGAGCTGTATCGACGCACGGCAGACAGTTTCGAAAAGGCCGGCCAGCGCACTGAGCGTCTCGATGCAATGCACTGGCTTGGCACCTGCCTGCACTTCATGAAGCGCTTCACCGAATACGCGGCCCTCGCGCAGGAAATGAATTCGCTTGCGGTCACTCCGCACGAGCGACTCTGGACACTCACCGCACTGTCAAAGAGCGGGTTCGAGATCAAGCACGACGAAGAGTCGATCCGGTTGATGCGCGAGGGGCGCCTGCTCGCGCGCGATCTCGGGGACGCGTATTTCGAATGCAGTCTCGCTGAGTGGGAGGCGCTGGCCCTGAGCTTTCGGGGGCGGCAGCCGGAAGCGCTCGAG
>DATLOA010000049.1:0-13146 GCA_035536515.1 Burkholderiaceae bacterium
TTGCGTCAGGCGCAGAAGCTCGAAGCGATCGGCACGCTGGCAGGGGGCATCGCACACGACTTCAACAACGTGTTGTCCGCGATCCTCGGCTATGGCGAGATGGCGCAGAAAGACGCGCGCGAAGGCACGCCGCTCCGCCGCAACATCGACGCTGCGATCAGCGCCGGCATGCGCGCGAAGTCGCTGGTTGAACGCATCCTTGCCTTTAGCCGCAGCAGCATCGGCGAGCGCCTGCCGGTGCACGTGCAATCGATCGTTGCCGAAACGCTCGACCTCGTGGCCGATTCGGTGCCGCACGGTGTTCGAGTCGAGCGTCACCTTGCTGCCGGCGACGCTGCAGTGCTCGGAGACCCAGCGCAAATTCATCAAGTCGTGCTGAACCTGTGCACCAATGCCATGCAGGCGATGAAGTCCGAAGGCACGCTTGTGGTGGAGTTAGATGCTACCGATCTCGCCGAGCCACGCTGCGTATCTACGGGCATGCTCGCGGCCGGCAACTACGTGCGCCTAGCCGTGCGCGATACCGGTGTCGGCATTGCACCGGACGTGATCGAGCGCATCTTCGATCCTTTTTTCACCACCAAGGGAGTGGGCATCGGTACCGGACTCGGACTGTCACTGGTGCACGGCATCGTGACGGAGTTCGGAGGCGGCGTTGACGTGCAGAGCGCACCGGGCGCCGGCGCGATATTTACCGTGTACTTGCCGCGCCAGGGCCGCGTCGCAGCACCCGCGATCGAAGCAGAAACAATCGTCAGCGGCCGCGGAGAAACGATCCTGCTGGTCGACGACGAAGAAGCACTGGTAAAAGTCGGCGAAGAGATGCTGGCGATGCTGGGCTACGAGGCGGTTGGGTTCCAATCGAGCGCCGCCGCCCTCGAAACTTTTCGCGCGTCGCCGCAACGCTTCGATGCCGTGCTGTCGGACGAAGCGATGCCCGACATGACCGGATCAGAACTCGCAAAAGAAATTCGCAAGCTGCACCCCGATATCCCGATCGTGTTGATGAGCGGATACGTTACTCCCGCCTTGCACACGCGCGCGCGGGAGGCTGGTGTCGTCGAAGTCCTCGCGAAGCCACTCGTATCACGCGACATCGCGCGCAGCCTCGCAGGCGTGCTGCGCAACCAGAACGTCGCTCACCATTAACTGTTGCAACTGAAATCGCCGCACGTCGCGCTGAAATGCGCACGCAACGGCTCCCCTCGATGATGACGCCATACACAAACAAGGCGTTTCATCAAAGCAAAGTCGGGAGCCGTCATGGACACCAGCCTCACCCAAGCAACCACCAAACTCGCCAAAGGCGAAATCCTACGAGTCAATCGGGCCCTCGGGCAGAGCATCGCCGTCGTTCGTGGAATGGTATGGATCACACAGGAAGGTGACCGGCGCGACACGTTCCTAACAGACGGCGAAAGCTTCGTCTTCGATCAGCGCGGCACGGCACTGGCGCAAGCGATCAGCGACACCAGCTTGCTGGCATTCGTCGGCGAAGCTGCCGAGGTGATTGAAGCCGAGCCGGCGCCGACGGCCGACGCCGCCGGACACCGGGCGGTGACGGCAAGCATTCGATTGCACCAGCAGCTGGCCGCGCAGTTCGCGCGCGTTCCGGCCCATCAAATGGCCTGACAGGGACTCAACAACCATGGGAATCAACCTAATGAAAATCATCGTTAAAGAACTGCGCAATTGGTTGCGGCGCTCTAATGAACGCTACATGCTGACTCAACTCAACGAGTGGCAATTGCGCGACATCGGGCTTAGTCGCGAACTTGTTTCAAGCGAAGCCACCAAGCCATTTTGGCGCTCTTAAAACACATTGAATACCAACCACTCGCATCGAGGATATGAAATGAAAAACGCACGCTTAATTGTTGTCATTGCCGCGCTAGCCATCACCGGGTGCGCAACGTCGTTCGCTCCCAGCGACAACTTCAACGACTGGACAAACTCCGCGTCGTATCACCACTATCAGCAGCGAGCTGTTGCTGCAGCGGCGCCTAACGACGACAACAAGACGGCGGGCGAATAACGCTAACGCACGACTTCGACTACAGCGTCGAACAGATAGCCGGCTCCGCGCTCCGTGGTGATGAACTGCGGGTGCGCCGGATCGGCTTCGATTTTGCGGCGCAGCCGCAAAATCTGCACGTCGATCGATCGATCGTAGACCTCCGCGTTGTGCAGTCTCGACAGCTCCAGCAACTGGTCGCGAGTCAAAATTCGTTGCGGCGACGATAGAAACGCGGTGAGTAGGCTGAACTCCCCGTTCGTTAGGTCGACTTTTTGGCCTTCGCGGTGTTTTAATTTGCGTAGCCCCACGTTCAGCTCCCAACTGCCAAAGCGATAGGCGCGCACCCTGGATAGCTGATCGGCAACCGTCGCTTGCGCCTTTGCCCGACGCAGCAACGCCCGGATGCGCGCGAGCAACTCGCGCGGACTGAATGGCTTGGTCAGGTAATCGTCGGCGCCGAGTTCGAGCCCCATCACGCGATCGGCTTCCTCAACACGCCCGGTCAACATCAGGATAGGAACTGCCGAATCCTCGCGCAGCTTGCGGGCGATCTGCATTCCATCCTCGCCCTGCAACCGCAGGTCGAGTACGACCAGATCGATTGCCTCGCGCGCCATCACGTCCGCCAATTCATTGCCACTGGCAACCGCGGTCACGCGCAGCTCGTTTTCCGTCAAATAATCGGAAACGAGCGCTCGAATCGACGGGTCGTCGTCCAGTGCGAGGACATGCGGCGGAAGCGAAGTTTCGGTTTGCATCGGCTCTAAAAAGTCCGGTCGTTATCGTATCGCGCGCCGCCGCGCGGTTCCACCGCCGATTGCAAACGTAACGCTGTCGCGCCGGCCAATGACGGTACGCAAGTGACGAACTGACCGGAAAAACGCACGCCTACCAAGTTGACCCGAAACTCAGATTCTTTAGCATCGGCTGTTTCGCGGCACAACGCCGCCGGGAACCGGAATGCTGAATCGCTTTCAGGCCGTCGCTTTAAGTATGTTCGTTATCAGCGGTCTGCTTTCTACACCGGTCGCATCGCAGACGTGCCCGCCGCTGCTCAACCACACGTTCCCGCGGCTACAGGACGAGTCGCCTCAGCCGCTTTGCCAGTATCAGGGGCGCGTTTTGCTGGTCGTAAACACGGCCAGCTATTGCGGCTATACATCGCAATACGACGGGCTGGAGAAGTTGCACGCGAAATACGCGGCGCGCGGGCTGACCGTTCTCGGATTTCCGTCGGGTGACTTCGGCAACCAGGAGAAGGCGAACAATAAGGAAATCGCCGATTTTTGCTACAACACCTACGGCGTCAAGTTTCCAATGTTCGCGAAGTCTTCGGTCAAAGGATCGTCGGCTAACCCGTTTTTTGCGGCGCTGTCGAAATCGTCCGGCCAACCACCGAAGTGGAATTTTTATAAATATCTGGTAGACCGCGAAGGCAAGGTCATAGCCGCATATTCGAGCGATACTAAGCCGCTCGACGAAGAACTGACGAGCCGTATCGAACAATTGCTGAATGCAAAATGAACGCGCCTGACGACTTATTCCTGCCGGACGTGCAATCCGGCGTGGACCGCCGCGAGCTCGCGATCCAGCGCGTCGGCGTCAAATCGTTGACACATCCGGTACTGGTTGCGACCGTGCGTGGCCCGCAGCCATCGGTGGCGTCGATCGACATGGATGTCGGCTTGCCGGCGGAGCAAAAGGGAACGCACATGTCGCGCTTCGTCGACGTGCTGCAAGGCCACGCCCAGCCGTTGTCGATGGCGTCGATGCGCACGCTTCTGAGCACGATGGTCGAGCGGCTCGATGCGAGCACCGGCCATATCGAAGTTCGGCTACCGTTTTTCGTAATGAAGACGGCACCTGTGTCGGGCGTCGAAAGCCTGATGGACTACCAGCTGACATTCACGATCGAAACCGACGGCGCGACGACCCGCTTCAGGCAAAAGGTCGTAGTGCCGGTCACCAGTCTGTGCCCGTGCAGCAAGAGAGTCTCCGACTACGGTGCGCACAACCAGCGCTCGCACATCACGATCACCGCCGAGCTGGCCGATGCAATCGCGGTCGAAGATCAAATTCGGATGGCGGAAAACGCGTCGTCGTGCGAAATCTGGGGCTTGCTGAAGCGGCCCGATGAAAAATACGTCACCGAGCGCGCTTACAACAATCCAAAGTTTGTCGAAGACGTCGTGCGGGACGTTGCACTGGCGCTCAACAGTAACGGCTGCATCGTCGCTTACACCGTGGAAGCCGAAAACTTCGAGTCGATTCACAATCATTCGGCGTACGCGCTGATCGAGCACGACAAACGCGGTCGATGAAGATCGCGGTCGACGCCGGGATCTCGCACCGCAGCGCTGCGTTGCAGCGCCAGGCAGCGTCTTGAGTGCCCGCGCGTCCTAGCGCAGCGCGGCGCGGTAGATCCGGTTCGTAGCGCGGTAGCAACTGCACGCAGCCGCTTCGAGCTTGCGGCGATTCAGAATCGACACTCGCCCGCGCGAATAGCTGATCAGGCGGCGCCGCTGCAAACCGCTTGCCGCCGCGCTAACGCGAGGCCGCTGCACGCCCAGCATTGCAGCCAGAAATGCTTGCGTGTGAACAAACTGATCCGAACACATCCGGTCGCCCGTCGTCAGCAGCCATCGCGCCAGCCGCGCTTCGGTCGGGTGAAAGGTATTGCACACAGCGGTTTGCGAAATTTGGCGCAGCAGGCTGTACGTGTGCTGATGCAGCGCGAGCTGCAGCGCGCTGCATAGCTTGACGATGCTCCGAAACTGAGCCGAGCGCATTCGCATCGCACTACCGTTGCCCTGTACCAGCGCTCGTGCCGGGGAGACACTGAGTCCAAGCGTTACGGGAACTCCGAACATGCCCTCCCGGCCTATCAGCCCAACTTCCAGCAGCGCTTTGTCGTCCGCCGGAGAGAGCAAAGAAATGATGCCGGCGTTCGGAAAGTAAACGTGCTTAATCTCGCCGCCGGTCTCGCACAAAACGTCTCCGAAGGTCAGGCTGACGGGCTCCAACGCCGGCGACAGGCGCCGATATTCACTAAGAGGTAGCGAGCGTAAAAGCTGGTTCGCGGTCGGCGGCGTCCGTGCATTCATCGACAATCCTCAAGGTCATGGCTTAACCACCAGACGGCATGAGGAGAGAAGGCCCAAAAGCAAACCCAACGGATGTCGAAGGAAAAACGCGGCTACATCTACGAAAGACGACGATCAGGTGCTTCTATTCGATGCGCTTGGCCGACGTCGTGAAGCAGCCGATCGTACTCCTGATTAACCACGGCGTAGCATTCGCACACATAGCGTTCGAGCGCTTGGCGATCGAGCACGGTGATCTTGCCGCGGCTGTACTTAATAGCGCCGCTCTTTTGCAGCTTGGAGGCGGCTGCGGTGACACCTTCGCGCCGGACTCCCAGCATGTCGGCGATCAGCTGCTGCGTCATCCTGAGCTCGCTCGAATCGATGCGATCCAGGCTGAGCAACAACCAGCGGCACAGTTGCTGATCAAGCGAATGATGCCGATTGCACACCGCCGTCTGGCTCATCTGCGAAAAGAGCGCCTGCGTATACCGCAGCAGCACCCGCTGCACTGCGCCCCCTCTTCTGAATTGTTCCTGAACGACGTTGGCGCGCACCTGCAGCGATTTACCGGCGCTCTGCACCACCGCGCGGTTCGGCGTGCTCTCGCCGCCCATAAAGAGTGCCACACCGACAGCGCCTTCGCGGCCGGCAAGCGCAATCTCTGTGGATGAACCGTTCTCGGTGACGTAAAGCAGCGATATCACCGCGGTCGTCGGGAAGTACAAAAAGTTCTGCCTCGCGCCCGATTCGTAGAGTGCATGCCCCAGTTGCAGATCAACTTCGGCTAGCTCAGGCAACAGCTCATTTAAGTCAGCCCGAGGCAGCGCCGCCAGCAGGTAGTTGCGCTTGGCGTCGTCTGTCGAAATAGTTCGCGCGGTCATGTAAACGACATGACATAGCAATCAAATAGCGTAACGATCAACCTCACTGGAAAGCCTGTTTTTACAAAAGTTTCACTGTATGTACGGCAGCGTACAGAACAGCCAATGCAGTTTCTATACAAAGAGAGCCTAAGCTGCAAGTCCGGAATGAAATCTGTGTCCATTAATGACGCTGGTATCCCAAGCTGACTCCAAGTGACCGCGCGCCGCATTCTGGTAGTCGATGACAATCACGACTCGGCTGAGTCGCTTGCCATGCTGCTCAATCTCGATGGCAATGAGACGCTGGTCGCTTACGACGGCGTCGAGGCGATGCAGGCGGCAGCGGCTTTTAAGCCCGACGTGATGCTGGTGGACCTCGGGCTCCCAAAGTTGAACGGCTATCAGGTGGCGCGCAAAGTACGGCAGTCACTCAGCGGTGACGCTGTCCGGCTGGTCGCTCTGACCGGATGGGATGAGGATGGGTGTCGGGCTGACTCTGAAGCTGCCGGGTTTGACGCCCATTTTGTCAAGCCGATCGATCATGCGGCGCTGACCAAACTGTTGTCCGGATACGCGACCGCCACGGTTGCGACGAGCACCGCCTAACTGGGCGACGAGGCGCCGGCGTGGGCAGGAATGACCCTTCCCCGCGCCACTCATATACGCTTGACACCCGCGATGCGGCCGGATTCACGGCAGCTGCCCGAATCCGGCGGCAGGGGGCATAAAAACTGCCTATGTTCTGCGGCTCCGACGCGTTGGTTGAGCCTCAAGCTGAAGATTTGGCAGGACGGAGATTGTGAATGACGCCTTTGCTGTACCCCGACATATTTAGATCGCTCGAATCGGTCCGCTGGAACCTCGAAACCGATGTTCCGTGGGATGAATTCGACGCCACCAAGCTTTCCGAAGAGCAGGCGCAGACGATCAAGATGAATGCGATCACCGAGTGGTCGGCACTACCGGCTACGGAGATGTTTCTCCGGGACAACCGCGGTGATTCGGACTTCTCCGCCTTCATGTCGGTCTGGTTTTTTGAGGAGCAGAAACACGCGCTGGTGCTGATGGAATATCTACGCCGATTCCGCCTCGACCTGGTACCCAGCGAGGAGGAGCTGCACGCGGTGCGCTTCGAGTTCGATCCGGCTCCTCGGCTCGAAACTTTGATGATGCATTTCTGCGGTGAAGTCAGGCTCAACCACTGGTACCGACGCGCCTCCGAGTGGCACACCGAGCCCGTAATCAAGGCGATCTACAAGCTGCTGTCGCAGGACGAAGCGCGGCACGGCGGTGCCTATCTGCGATACATGAAAAAGTCGCTTTCGGAGCTGGGCGACACCGCGCGCGCGGCATTTGCCAAGATCGGCGTGCTGATGGCATCGGCCAAGCGCACCGACAAGGCATTGCATCCGACCAACCTGCACGTCAACCAGTCGCTGTTTCCGCACGACACGATTCAATCGCGCCTGCCCGACCCGGACTGGCTCGAGCATTGGCTCGACAAACAGATCAAGTTCGACAAAGAGTGGGAAACCAAGGTGGTGGAGCGCATCCTGCACAACCTGTCGCTGCTGTTTGAGCGCACGTTTACGTCGGTGCAGGACTTAAACCGCTACCGGAAAGAGATCGCCGCGCGTTTGAAGTCGAGCGGAGCCGCCCCACAGCCTGCTTAGGAAGGCGTAAGGCAGTGGCCGTGCAGCACGTTGCTGTTTGCGTGTGCACACGCTATGGTTGGGGCGATGATCCCGCGCCACGTGCCCTTGGTCGAAACCACGCGTGGCGGGACCACCGAGTGCGTGCATTACGGCTCGATTGCGGTAGTCGATGCGCATGGCAAGCTGGTGGCGTCGGCCGGCGATCCGGACTCGCTTAACTTCACGCGCAGCGCATTAAAGCCACTTCAGGCGCTGCCGTTCGTCGAAGATGGCGGCCTCGCGCATTACGGCTTCGGCTCGCACGAGCTGGCACTGATGTGCGCCAGCCATAGCGGTGAGGCGATGCATGTGGCAGTTGTGCAGCGCATTCTCGCGCGGGCGGGCCTCGACGAGAAGGCACTGCAATGCGGCTGCCATACGCCGAGTTACTTCGCTGCGACGGAAACCCCCGCACCAATCGCGACAACGTGGAACCCGCTGCATCACAACTGCTCGGGCAAGCATGCGGGATTTCTCGCGTACTGCCGGATGCACTCGCTGCAGACCGAAAACTATCTGGACACCGGCCACCCGTTGCAGCAACGAATTCGCACTGCCGCGGCGCGGTTTGCCCAGGGCGACACGATTGCCGTCGGTATCGACGGCTGCAGCGCGCCCAACTACGCGATGCCGCTGAAACGGCTGGCCCAGCTGTACGCACGCATCGCCGCCGCGGAAACACCGGAGATGCAGGCGATCACGTATGCGATGAGCCATCATCCCGACCTCGTGTCGGGCACCCGCCGCGCCGATCTTGCCATCATGCAAAGCGGCCGCGGCGATTGGATCAGCAAGGCGGGCGCCGATGGCATGCAGACAATTGGCGTGCGCTCGCAGGGACTCGGCATTGCGATCCGGATCGCCGACGGCAACACGCGCGCGGTGCATGCAGCCACGGTCGAAGTGCTGGAGCAACTCGACCTGCTCGAAGATCCGAGTGGCACGCCGCTCGCTGTTTACGACTGCCCGCCTATTCGCAACTATCGCGGCATAGAAACCGGCGGTGTGGTGCCGGTACTGAAACTCATCGGCCACTAGCTCAGCACAACTTCGCCCGCTGGGGTGCGAATTGTCGCCGCCAACATTTTCGGGCCTGGTGCGAGGTCGACCGGCCCCATGATTTTGAGTTCGCGAAACATCCCCATGATGCCGCTCGTGCCGAGCACGGCCGCGGGATGCGACAGTTGCAGCCGAATTAATTCGCAGCCTTGGTCTTCGAGCACATCGCACGGATGGTGGACCGTACCGTCATCCGCCTCGAGCCACTGAATCGCCGTCGGCAACACACCGCCCCACGCCAGCGAGCCGGTGTCAGGCACTGCGATCTTCCAATAAAAATCACCGCGGCTCATTGGCAGGATCTCGCCCAGGTCCGGCACGCGAGCACACGCGTTGGCCAGTGATTCGCTGCGCAGTGCCCACGTGATCAGCCGCGGACCTCTGGACAGCACAGCTTGCATCTCCGGCTCGTCGAGCGCGAACCAGCGTGGCCGTGATGGCGTAGTGCCGTCCGGGTCGATCGCGATGACTTCAAGGTAGGCACGCGCGCCGAGCCTTAGAAGCGCATTGTGCGTGCCCATCGCAACATGCTGCCCTCCAGGTGCAGGGCGCGCACCGAGTTGCTGTTCGATCCAGTCGACGCCGTCATCGAGATCGGCGCACGCAATGACGAGATGGTCGAGCTCGCTACGACGCATCAGTCGATCAACTTTCCGCTTTCGCGGAACGGGTACGAAGGGCCGAAATCGCCGATGTACTCGGTATGCGTCACCAGACGCCCCCCGTTCCACCAGTGCAGCTGAAACGCCGGCGGCTCCATCACAAAATGGTCGGCGGCGTTGCGCGCGATGTCGAGTGCCACTTGATGCGCCGGGCTGGGGCACGTGCTGGCGACGGTGCCGCCGAAGCGCACGGTGATCGGACGGTGCAGGTGACCGGCGATGACGCGCTCGACCTGCGCATGGCGCCCGATGATCTGCTCGAGCTTGATCGATGAATCGAGTGCTACGCGGTCCATATGCCCAATGCCTGTTACGAACGGCGGATGATGCAGTGCGACTATCGTCGGCTTGGCGGACTCTGCCAGCGCGCGGTCGAGCCAAGTCAGCCGCTTGTCACACAGCGTGCCGCCGCCCTGCCCCGGAATCACCGTATCGAGCGCAACCAGCCGCAGTGGAAAGTCATCGATCACGTACTGAATAAAAGTGGATGCCGACTGCAAATAGCGATGATCGTTGAATACATGGCGCATTGCCTGGCGCTCGTCATGATTGCCCGGCATCAGATACAGCGGCATCGTCAGCGGCGACAGCAGCTCGCGCAGCAGCGAGTATTCGGCCGGCGTACCGCCATCGACCAGATCGCCGGTCGCGATCACGGCATCCGGTCGCTGCGGTAAGCCGCCGATGTGCGCAACGCAGCGCTCCAGCATCGTCGCAGTGTCGACCACCCCGTAGGCGAGCTTGCGCTCGGGCTTGATATGCAGATCGCTGATCTGGCACAAAATCATTGCTGGGCCTTTACTGCCAGGACCGATGCAGGGTTGATCGCGCAATGCACTGATTCGCCGCTGATGAATGGAGCGCGCTGCTGCGCGCGAACCGTCACCCACTGACCGTCGCCGGCATCAATCACCAATCGAGTGTGGTCGCCCAGAAAAAAACTGCTGACCACCTTGCCGCTGAAATTCGCGGCGGCGGCCGGGACCAGCTGCACGTCCTCCGGCCTGAACATGACCTCGGTCGCACCGGTGGAATTTGGACCCAACGGAATGACACCGCCGGTGAAGCGCAGCGTGCGGCCGTGCGCGTCACCGTTGATGCGATTCATGGTACC
This sequence comes from Burkholderiaceae bacterium, assembly GCA_035536515.1. Lineage (GTDB taxonomy): Bacteria > Pseudomonadota > Gammaproteobacteria > Burkholderiales > Burkholderiaceae_F > JACCZX01. Next base: position 10,496 of record DATLOA010000049.1, read on the forward strand.
GATAAAATCCGCAACGAAGCTGTTCGCAGGTGCGCAGTAAATGTCCTGCGGCGATCCGATCTGCGCGATGCGGCCATGATCCATTACCGCGATGCGGTCGCCGAGTGCCATCGCTTCGGCTTGGTCATGCGTGACGTAGACGGTAGTGATGTTCAGGCTGCGCAACAGCCGGTCGATCTCGAGCCGCAGACTGTCGCGCAGCTTGGCATCGAGCGCGGTCAACGGCTCATCGAGCAAAAGCACGCGTGGGCGCGTTGCGATCGCGCGTGCCAAGGCCACTCGCTGCCGCTGGCCACCCGACAGTTGATCGATCCGACGCTGTGCGAGCGGCTCGATATGCATCATCGACAACATTTCCTTGACGCGCGCGCCGCGTTGCGATGCCGGCATTCCCCGCACCTTCAAGCCGTACTCGACATTGCCTTCTACCGACATGTTGGGAAACAGCGCATAGCTTTGAAACACCATGCCGACGTTGCGCTTCTCAATCGGCACCGGCGTGACATCGGTGCCATCGAACAACACCTGGCCGCCGCCATCGGGCGACTCCAGGCCGGCAATGATGCGCAGCGTGGTGGTCTTGCCGCAGCCCGAAGGTCCGAGCAGCACGATTGTTTCGCCGGCAGCAATCGCGAGGTCTATCGGCTCGAGCGCGCGCGTGCCGTCCTCGAAGGTCTTTGCACACCGACGAATCTGAATTGGAATGCTCATTGGTGCACCCTTGGCTTGCGCCGTCCCGCCAAGTGGGAGCGAGCCTCCTTCGGAGCGGGCGGGCGGAGGCTCATGCTTGCTCGTTTGCTCGGAGTGGCCGCGCCAGATTCATTGGCTGCGACGCCCATTGCAAGGCAATCAGCAGCGGAATGATGATGACGAAAAAGATCAGCGTGTAGGCGGAGCCGACTTCAAGCCGCAGCGACGCATAGGCGTCGGCCAGTCCGACCGGCAGCGTCGGCGTTAGCGGCGTGTGCAGCAGCAGCGTCATGTTGAATTCGCCGATCGACAGCGTCACCACCATCAGAGAGCCGGCAACGATGCCCGCTCGGCAATTCGGCAATACGATGCCGAAAAATCGCTGCGCGAAGCTGGCACCCAGGCTCCGTGCGCCTTCTTCGAGCGACTTCAGATCGATCGAGGCCAGCACTGCAAGCACGCTGCGCACCATGAATGGCAGCGTGAACAGCACGTGCCCGACCAGGATGATCAGCCAGCTGCGGCGAAATCCACCCCAGTTGCCGAACGTGACGATCAGCGCGAGCGCGGTCGCGAGTCCCGGAATCGCGACTGGCATCACCAGCAACTCCTCGATCACGCGCGTGGCCGCGTTGTTGGCGCGTGCCAACGCATACGCGGCAGGCACTCCGAGCAGTAACGTGCACACTAGGCACGCCAATGCGATCTGTATCGAAAGCAAAATCGTGTGCCGATAATCGTTCCAGACCTTGATCACCCATTCAAGGGTGACGCCGCTCTCGATCCCGATGAAGTAGTTGCGCGTTACACCAGCTAGCATCGACATTCCCACCGGAATGATCAGGAACGCGCACACTACGACCGTGAACGCGAGCAGCGGCCAGAACCAGAGCGAGCGCTGCGTTTTGCGCATCGACTATCCCGCTGCAGCGACCGTCGTTCCGGCGGCCGTACGAACCGTTGCCAACACCGCCCATGTCAGCGCCCCGAGCACGAAAGACAGTGCCGCCGCCGTCGCCACGTTCGCCTGCAGCGTGAACTCGGTGTAGATCACCATCGGCAACACGTTGATTCGGGTCGCCAAAGTAAACGCGGTCCCGAATGCGCCCATCGCAGTCGCAAAGCAGATCGCTCCGGCCGATAGCAGCGCAGGCTTCAGCGCAGGAACGATCACGTCACTCACCACGCGCACCGGCCCGGCGCCGAGCGAGCGTGCCGCTTCTTCCAGTCGCAGATCAAGCTTCTCCGCAGCGGCCATCACCGTAAGAATCGTGCGCGGGATCGAGAAGTACAGATAACCGAGAAATAATCCCGCCATTGAATACGCGAACACGATTCGCTCACCGGTGAGCCGCTCGCTGATGTCCGGAATCAAGCCCTGCCGTCCGGCGAGCATGATCACCATGAAGCCGATCACGACACCAGGAAACGCGAGCGGCAGTGTCAGCAGCGCCGCCAGCAAGGCGCGCCCGCGAAACCGCGCACGCGTCAGGAAAACGCCGGTAATGCCGGAAATGAACAACGTCGCTGCGGTGGTCGCCGCCGCCAGCGCGACCGTGGACACGAGGCTGCGCAGATACTGCTCGTCGGTCAGCACGGCGGTGTACGCACCCCAACCGCGTGCACCTGAGCCGCCGATCAAAAACAGATTGCCCAGCGGCAGCAGGAAAAACGCGGTGAACACGATCGCGGCCGGCAGCAACAGCCACAGCAGCATGGGACCGTCGCTGCCGAGTGGAGTGCGAGGCCGACCTGAAGCCGGCGTCGCGACAATGCCGGCTTCGGCCGCGCGGCTCACTCGCCGCTCACCCCACGTCTTTCCGATACCGCTCGCCGATCACCTTTGCCACGGTCGACAGCTTGAAGACGTCGATCGGCTGCGCGCGTGCGTATTCCGAATCCGCAATGAAGCGCGCACGCACGTCGGCGCTCATCGCGGCAGGAAATACCGGCCGCAGAAA
>DATLOA010000050.1:0-3237 GCA_035536515.1 Burkholderiaceae bacterium
GCCGACGGCAAGGACTTCATCGACAATCAGGATCTCCGGGTCAAGATGCGCGGCGACGGCGAACGCTAGGCGTACATACATACCGCTTGAATAGCGCTTTACCGGCGTGTCGATGAAGCGCTCGATCTCGGCGAACGCCACGATCTGATCGAACTGACGCGCCAGATCTTTGCGCGTCATGCCCAGGATCGAGCCGTTCAAATAGACATTCTCTCGCCCGCTGAGCTCCGGGTGGAAGCCAGTGCCGACCTCCAGCAGACTCGCCACGCGTCCGTAAAGTTCGGCCCGACCTGACGTGGGCTCCGTAATTCGAGAGAGTATTTTTAGCAGCGTGCTTTTGCCGGCGCCGTTTCGTCCAATGATGCCGAGGACCTCGCCTTGAGCTACCTGCAACGAAACACCCTTTAGCGCCCAGAACTTTTCGGGCGTCGAACGCAAGGCACGCCGCGCGGCATCGGCGGGTTGCTGCGGTTGCTTGTCGCCGACAAGTCGCTTCAAGCCGTGAGTAATTTGGTCACGCAAGGTGTCGTGACGTGGCTTCGTTGCGCCGAGCATGTATAGCTTCGATAGGTTCTCGACTCTGAGCGCGATGTCGTTCATTAGGCAATGTCGGCGAATGTTCTTTCCATACGCTTGAAGAACACGAGTCCACTCGCAAGAACAACGAGCACGACCGCCGCGCTCACAGCGATCGCGCTAATGGGAGGAGTCGGCGTACCTAATGCGGCCCAGCGAAAGCCTTCGATGACTCCGACGAGGGGGTTCAGGCTATAAACAAACCGCCAATGCTCCGGGACGAGACTGATCGAGTACGCCACCGGCGAGGCGAACATCCAGACCTGAATCACAAACGGAAAGGTGTGGCCAACGTCGCGGTAGCGCACGTTAAGCGCCGAGAGCCAGAGCCCGACGGCCAAGGCTGTGAGCACGGCAAGTAGCAGGAACAGCGGTATCGCAAGCATCGTCCACTGGGGGACGATGCCGTACCAAGCCATCATGCCGAGAAGCAAGACGAACGAGACGGCGAAATCCACGACCGGCCTGATTACCGCGGCGAGTGGGATCAGCAGCCGCGGAAAGTACACTTTCTTGAGCAGAGACGCGTCAGCGACGAGACTCTGCGCGGCATTCGTGGCTGCCTGTGAGAAGCAGAACCAGACGAGAATCGCTGTGTAGGCGAAGATAGGGTAGGGCAACCCGTCGGACGGGAACTTCGCGAATACGCCGAAGATCACTACAAAGATCAGCATGGTCAGAAAGGGCTGCAGGATCGCCCACGCAGCGCCGATGAACGTTTGTTTATACCGAACGCGTATGTCTCGCCAGACCAGAAAGTAAAGAAGCTCGCGATACGCCCAGAGAGAACGAAAGTCAAAATGAAAGAGCCCCTTACTGGCCTCTATCACTACTGTGGGCCGTGCATGAGAACCGCTGCGCGCGCGCCCAACGGCGCTGGCGTGGGTCTCAGTCTGAGCTGGTGGAGATTCCGTCAAGCAAAGTCCCTATGTACTACTGAGCTGCGGAACGCAAGCATGCAGCGAAACCTCGCTCGTCCGAGGAGGCTGATAACGCGCAACTCATTTTAGCTTTGTGCGAAAGGTGACGGGGTAGTCCCACATAAACGCGGGAAGGAACGAACTACCGACAGCAAACGAGATTTTACTTGCTAGTCTCGCGCCTATTAATGCATCAAAGATGCTGCGCCCGATTTCTGATACCCGGTCAACTTCCTCGCTCCTGCTACCGCCCGAGGGCCTCTTGTTTGCTAAGACCTAGTCGATCAAGACAACAGTTAGTAAACGTCGCCGAGGCAAATTTGTTGTTAACGTTTGCGACGCATAACGGGGTATGGTAGTGCCAGCTTTAGCAACGTTGCGGCCCGGTTATATGGCCACCGCCCAGTCTTCCAGTGGTACGTGGTTGTTCGTTGCGCCTTGGGATCTTCATCACCCGGGCGGCGTGAACCAGGTTATCGAAAGTCTGTTCGATGCCAATGTACGGGTTCTGCGTAACCGTTCATTACTGCTGATTAAGTCTTGGAAAGCGCGTCGGCCGAATGTGGTTCGGATTGATGGTAGGCGGACGATTTATGGTCACTGCCGCAGCCCATGGGACAAAAAGCGTCCGGTGCTGAATGCTCTGGCTTTTCTGCTCGAACTTCCGGCAGCGTTGGCGCGCTTTCGGCGGCTGCTACGGCTAGAGCACGTGGCGCGGATCAATGTTCACTTTCCGGGCCTCGATGCGCTGATTTGGCTCATTGTAAGAGCCATGTTGCCAACGCGGCCACAGATAATTCTTTCGTTTCACGGCGCCGATTTGAATTTGGCAACGCGGGCGCGAGGTATGACTCGGCGCTTATGGATCAAGCTTCTGACAAGCGCCGACGAGATCGTTTTCTGCTCTGACCAATTGCGCCTGGAATTCGAGCACGCGTTCGGGCCGATGCGACACTTGCGCGTTATCGATAACGGCGTCGATCCGGAGCTGATTGCAGTGAAGACGGCGGCGCCGTCACCGATAGAAGTCCCGCAGAAGTGCATCGTCAGTTTGGCCACCTATGAAGACAAAAAGGGGTTGGACGTTTTGTTGCAGGCGTTCGAGTCTGTTGCCCTCGACGACCCTGACGTGCAACTGGTCATTGCGGGGCGGGTCACGAGCGCCGACATGTTCGAAGGCCTCGAACTCCAGCGGCAGCAACTGCGTCATGGCGATCGCGTGCAATTGCTTAGAGATGTGGATCATGGGGCAGCGATGCGGCTGCTGCAGCACGCGCACGTGTTCGTGCTGCCCTCTCGGTCGGAACCGTTTGGAATTGCCGTGCTCGAGGCCGGAGCGCTTGGTCGGCCGGTCATCGCCACCTCGGCATGCGGCGTGGCGCAGCGTCTTTCCGATGGGATCGACCTGTTGATTGTCCCGCCTGACGATGCGCCCGCACTGGCCAATGCCATTGAACGCGTTCTGCATGAGGACGTCCTGGCCGAGCTGCTCGCAACCTCGCTGCGACGACGTGTCTATTCGGACTTCACTTGGGCACGCATCGTGCATCGGTACGCAGCGCTTGGCACACATAAGTAGGATCATCGATGCCGGTCACCCATCCCGCAGCCGCAGTGGATTTCGGTCGTACTAAATCGCCGCGCAGGGAGCCCGGATTGAAGCGAGTGGTCCGGCGCGCGCTTGCTGCCGTGGCGCGGTCCCGCGATTACACATTCTTTCCCAACTGGGAGTTCGCAGACA
>DATLOA010000051.1:0-4135 GCA_035536515.1 Burkholderiaceae bacterium
CGTTTCAGGGCTTATTGGATGTCGATTATTCCCTACCCTACAACCTTTTGACGAACGTACACTCGGATCTGCAAAGTACGCTGCGCTCCCACTAGAAACTTTCTGCGCAGCATGTCTCATGCCATCACCCTTTGACGTGGGCTCGCGCCGCGGATAAAAGCTACATGAAGAGCCCATCGGCTCCATCATTTCGTCACTGGTCGGGCCGGCGCGTGCTCGTAACTGGCCATCGCGGCTTCATCGGCGCTTCTCTTAGCCAGCGGCTGCTAGAGGCTGGGGCGAATCTGCATGGCGTTTCGCGCTCCGAAGACGGCGTCGATGCCTCGAATTTCCCAATCGTCCGGTGCGACCTATCCCACTCCGAAGATTGCCGAAGGGCGATCACGCAAACGCAGCCGGATTGCATCATTCACCTTGCGGGACACCCGTTCGCCGCGCGCAATCTTGAGCGGGTGTTGCCGACGTTGCGCGATAACCTTGTCGCCACCGTCAATCTGCTAGCCGCCGCTGCGGAGGTACGGACCGGGCGGGTGCTGATCACGGGATCGCTGGAGGAGCCGAATGTCGACGTCGATCCCGCTCCGTCCTCGCCATATGCTGCGAGCAAGTGGGCCGCATCCGTCTACGCTCGCATGTTTCACCGCATCTACTCGCTTCCGGTCGTGATCGCCAGACTTTTCATGGTGTACGGACCTGGACAGAGCGAACCGACGAAGCTTATCCCCAGCGTGATTGCCGCACTGTCACGCGGGCAGGCGCCGCAGATATCTTCGGGAGAACGTTTGGTCGACTGGGTCTACATCGACGACGTTGTCACCGGTATGTTGATCGCAGCGGAGACCGACGGGCTCGACGGGCGCACGATCGACATCGGCACCGGTGTATTGACCACTGTTTCCGATGTCGTCCGGCAACTAGCGACACTGTTTCCCGGCGCGCCCCCACCTTTGTTTGGTTCCGTCGAGTCGCGAGCCTTCGAGCAGATTCGCGCGGCCGATATCAAGACAACGCGCCAGGCGCTGAACTGGGTGCCGAGAATCAATCTGTCCGAGGGGCTGGCAGCGACCGTCGCGGGTGCGCGCGCTGCTCAGTACAGCGCGTCGCCATGAGATTTGCCCGCGTATTCGCCGACTTCGCGCGCCGATGTAATCATTCGGACAAACATTAAGAAGGGGTGCAATGAGCGGTGTCGTAATTCTCGGTTCGGGGATGGCAGGATGGGGTGCGGCTCATCGTCTGCACGCAAATGGCGTGTCGTCCGTCATGCTGGAAAAGAACGGGTACATCGGTGGCCACGCGGCCTCACACCGGTTTGAAGGCGGGTGGCTTTTCGACGAGGGCCCGCACGTGTCATTTACCAAGGTCGATCGAATCGCAACGATGCTCGCTGCAAACATTGGCGACCAATACCGGCGCATACCCGCGCGCGTAAACAACCATTGGCGCGGCCATTGGATCAAGCACCCGGCACAGTGCAACCTGTACGGGTTGCCGGCGGACCTGGTCGTCGGGTGCATTCGGGACTTCGTCGAGGCGCAGAAAATTCCGACAGAAATCCGCAACTATCGAGACTGGCTGCTGGCCGCCTACGGCACGACCTTCGCCGAGACGTTTCCGATGGAGTACACGGTCAAGTACCACACGACGACCGCGGACAACATGAGCACCGAGTGGCTTGGTCCGCGGCTTTATCGTCCGACGCTTGACGAGGTATTGCGCGGCGCGCTTTCTCCAAAGACAGGAGACGTCCACTATGTCGACGAGTTTCGATACCCGACTCGCGGCGGCTTTGTCGCGTATCTCGAGGCCTTCAGGGAGCTTTCAGACCTACGTTTGAATCACGAGGTCGCGCGCATCGAACCCCGACGACGCAGCTTGCAGTGCATCAACGGTGTCACCGTCTCGTACAAGAGCCTCATTTCTTCGCTGCCGCTGCCGGAGCTGATTCGCAGAATTGACAGCGCCCCGCGCGACGTGCGCGAGGCGACAGAAAATCTCGCGTGCACGACGTGCGTCCTGGTCAACCTGGGTGTGGACCGCGCAGATCTGCTCGATGCAACCTGGACGTACTTCTACGACCGCGACATCTTTATGACTCGCGCCAGCACACCCCACCTGCAATCACCGCACAACGTTCCCACCGACGCCGGGAGCCTGCAAGCGGAGTGCTATTACTCGAAAAAGTATCGGCCGCTGGATCGCCGGCCCGAAGAATGTATCGAGCCGGTTATCGAAGGCTTCCGTCGTACCGGCGTGCTGCGCGAAGACGACACCATTCTGTTCAAGCACGCAATGGTCATCCCTTACGCCAACGTGATATTCGATCTCGATCGCGCTGCTGCGCTCGATATCGTCCACGGCTATCTGCGCGACGTCGGCATCGAGTACTGCGGGCGTTATGGCGAGTGGGGCTACCAGTGGACCGATGAGTCCTTCATCAGCGGAGAAAGCGCCGCCCAGCGGGTTATCGAATCCCTCGCGACTGATGCACCAAAGTCATACACCGGGAAAGCTTCGAACGCATAAGCGCCGTTTTTGCGCAATCAGTTCTTGCGCAGCTTCAACGCCTGCTTCGAAAGCTCCCACGGGGCCTCGCCGCTTGCCTCGAGTTCCTCGAGTCCTTGACGGTCCTTGAAGGTGTCCATGCACATCCAAAAGCCGCGGTGCTCGTACGCAACAAGCTCGCCTGCCTTGATCAGGCGCTGGAACGGCTCGTGCACCAGCTCTTCGCCCGCCTGGATGTAATCGAAAATCTCGCGGCGGAACATGAAATAGCCGCCGTTGATCTGGATGTCAGACACTCCAAGATCCTGGATGTCGCCAACGACGTCGTCAGTGCGCATTGAAACGACATGAAAGGTGTGCGTAGGCTTCACGAGCGCGAATGCCGCCGTTTTTTGACTCTTCACGAAGCGATCCGCGAAGCGATCGAGTGGGAGATCCGTCAGCCCGTCGGTGTAATTTGCGAAGAAATACTCTTCGCCGCCGAGGTGCTTCTGCACGGCTTTCAATCTCTGACCGATGTTCGCCGTTAGACCCGTGTCGCAGAACGTAATGCGCCAGTCGTCAATGTCGCTACTGAGGAGCGTGATGTCCTTGTCCGCCCCCTTCATGATGAAGTCATTCGAGATGCACTCGTCGTAGTTCAGGAAGTAATTCTTGATCGTGTCGGCCTTGTAGCCAAGGCAGAGGATGAAGTCCTTGTGCCCGAAGTGCGCGTAGTAGTTCATCACGTGCCACAGGATCGGGCGGTAGCCGATCGTGACCATCGGTTTGGGAACGGTATCCGAATAATCTCGCAGCCGCATGCCAAGACCACCGCAGAACAACACGACCTTCATCAGCCTGCGCCTTCTCCGAGTTCACGCAGCAGCCTGTGCTCAAGCAACAACGATGCCGCTTCGTGTATCGATTCGAACGGATAGCCGGAGCGATCGGCGATGTCAAGCAGACTGTGCTTTCCATCGGATTGGTTGAGCACCCAGAGTAGCGCCATCTCGCGCCCGCGGCCCTCGGCGCGTTCTGCCATCGCACGATAAATGCCGCGGCGGCCCAGTTGTGGTTCCCCTTTTGGATTCTCGCTGAGATAGCTACGGTTGTTCTCGAGCACATGGAGCACGGCTAACAATTTGGCAAGCGAGTCGGCCAACGCCTCTGGTTTCACGAACGCGAGGTCGTCAGCGGAGGTGTGGTACTCCGGGAACTCACCGTGCGGCGTCCGCATTAGACAGCCCACCGGCAAATCGAAGCCCGGTGAACAGAACTGGCGCTCGTCGTAGCCGTACGGTGTGAAGTCGACGATCTGGTGCTCACCCGCGTGCTTCAGTACGTGTGCAAATGCACGGTCAATTGCAGCGTCGCCTCGGCGGCTGCGCTTGTAAGTGACATGCCCCGCATCGCCGACAAGGGTCACAACCACGCCATTCTCGATTTTGGACAGTGTGCTTTCGTTGCGTGCCAGCCATGTGATCGCCCCGATGGTCACCGGCAGAAACAGCAGTCGATAAGAAAAGTGAGGGGACAACTCACCAAGGTACCGTCCGAGCAGCGACAACAGCGAGATGCCGGAGAGGTTGTCGTTCGCGAGCGATGGATGACATATGTGGCAGCACAGCAGAATCTCGCAGGTCGAGCG
>DATLOA010000052.1:0-10016 GCA_035536515.1 Burkholderiaceae bacterium
GGGTGGCGGCGACGATGTAAGCGTCTTCGACTTGTTTCATCAATTCCTCACCGGCTTGCCTGTTTGCATCATGCCCATCATTCTTTCTTGCGACTTCGGATGGTTCACCAACTCAGTAAAAAACTTGCGTTCCAGATTAAGCAGCCATTGCTCATCCGCCTGCGCGGTCGCCTCGACATCACCGCCGCACATCACGTTCGCAATGCCGGAAGCCAGATAAAAATCGTGTTGGCTGATAAAGCCGCCGTCGCGCATGTTCACCAGCTGCGCCTTGATCGTCGCAACGCCGGTGCGGCCTGCAACCGGAAACGAAGTGGGCCGCAAAGGCGGCCGATAGCCGCCCGCGTGCAAGCTCGATGCTGCACAGATCGCTATCCACAACAATTCGTGATTGTTGAACACGACCGTGTCCGTTGCGCGCAGATACCCCATCTGCTGCGCTTCGAGCGCCGACTTCGAAACGTTGGCCATCGCCGCGTTCAAAAACCAGTTCCTGATGAACGGAAACACGTCGGTCATTCCGGCCGCCTGCGCCGCCTGCGCGCCGCGCAGCGCGCCTTCTTTCAACCCGCCACCGCCCGGTATCAAGCCGACACCCACCTCCACCAGTCCGATGTAGCTTTCAAGCGACGCGACCGTTTTGGAGCAATGCAGAATCAATTCGCAACCGCCGCCAAGCGCCATGCCGCTGACCGCGGCGACGACTGGAACCTGCGAATACTTAATCCGCATGAAGGCGTCCTGCAGCTTCTTCTCTTCAACGTCGATCGCTTTCGCCCCTCCCGCCATGAACACGGGCATCATCGCCTGCAAGTCGGCGCCATATGAGAATGGATCGTCGGGTGACCAGATGACGAGCCCGTGATATTGCGACTCTGCAAGATCGACCGCTTTCAGCAGTCCCTCGATGACACCGGGTCCGATCGCATGCACCTTGGTCTTGATCGACACGATCAGCACGTCGGCACCGCTGCCCGCGCCTTTATCAGACCCGAGCGTCCACACGCGCACCGATTCGTCTTCGAATTCCGTGTTGCCGCCGCTGGCGCCCGCCGCGCTGCTTTCACTCAGCAGTGGCGCGCGAAAAACCTGCCGTGAGTAAACGGGCAGGGTCGAGCGCGGAATAAATTTACTTTTCGATGGCGACCACGAGCCCGCTTTTGTGTGAACGCCATTTGCCTCGGCAACTGGGCCTTCAAACACCCACTGCGGCAACGGCGCTTTGGACAACGCCTCACCAGCGTCGATATCGGCCTTGACCCACTCAGCGACCTGTTTCCACCCAGCGGCTTGCCACGTTTCGAACGGCCCGGTCGACCAGCCGAATCCCCAGCGCAAAGCGAAGTCGACATCGCGCGCGGTATCGGCGATCGACTCCAGGTGCACCGCGATGTAGTGAAAAGCGTCGCGAAAAATCGCCCACAGGAATCTCGCCTGCGGGTTGTCGGATTCGCGCAGCAGCCTTAGCCGCTCCGCGGGATCCTTTTTCTTCATGATGCGGCCGACCAGCTCGTCGGCCTTGCCGGCGCTTTCGACGTACTCGCCTTTCGCAGCGTCGAGTACCTTAATTACTTTTCCTTCCTTCCGATAAAACCCCGCGCCCGACTTCTGGCCGAGCGCGCCTTTGTCGACCAGGGATCTCAACACCGGCGGCGTCGCAAAGTGTTCAGCAAACGGATCGATCGACGCCGGCAGCGTGTCCTGCATCGTCTTGATCACGTGTGCCATCGTGTCGAGACCGACCACGTCGGCAGTGCGAAACGTCGCACTCTTGGCGCGTCCGAGTCGCACGCCCGTCAGGTCGTCCACTACGTCATACGACAACCCGTACTTTTGGGCTTCCCTGATCGTTGCCAGCATGCCGAAGATGCCGACGCGGTTAGCGATAAAGTTCGGCGTGTCCTTCGCGCGCACGACGCCCTTGCCGAGTGTGGAGGTCAAAAACGTTTCAAGGTCGTCGAGAATTTCAGCACGCGTCGCCGGCGTCGGAATCAGCTCCACCAGATGCATGTAGCGCGGCGGATTGAAAAAATGGACGCCGCAGAAGCGCGCTTTCAGCGCGTCGTCCATTGCTTCGGCAAGCTTGGCGATCGGCAGACCCGACGTGTTCGACGCAAAGATCGCATTGTTGGCAACGAACGGCGCAACCTTGCGATACAAGTCGTGCTTCCAGTCCATCCGCTCGGCGATCGCCTCGATGATCACGTCGCAGCCGCGCAGCAGCTCCAGATTTTCTTCGTAGTTCGCGGGCTGGATGTGAATCGCATCGTCCTTGTTGCCGAGCGGCGCGGGGTTGAGCTTTTTCAAATTCTCGATCGCACGCAGCACGATGCCGTTTTTATTCGGTCCCTTGACATCAGCAAGATCGAACAACACGACCGGCACCTTGGCATTCACGCAATGGGCAGCGATCTGCGCACCCATCACGCCGGCGCCGAGCACGGCGACTTTTCTCACCACGAAGTTTTTCATCAAAAACTCTCCGCCGGCATTTCCATCAAAGTCTTGACGCCGGACCGCGCCGAACGAATGCGCGACGCGGTTTCCGGCAAAAGTCGCTCAAAGTAAAAGCGCGCCACGGTCAGCTTGTTGCGATAGAACGGATCGACGCGATCGCCATCAGCCTTGATACGCGCCAACGCCACCTTTGCCATGCGCGCCCAGAAGTATGCGTACACCAAATGCCCGACGACGCGCAGGTAGTCAACTGCCGCGCCGCCGGCTTCGTCCTGATTGCCGAAAGCCTTCATACCGATCTCGGTCGTCAGCTTCGTGACCTCATCGCCCAGGTCCGCGAGCGGCGTGACGAACTCGCTCATCTCGCCGCTGTTACCGGTACCGGTGCCGTTCTCCTCGATAAACTCGGTGATCAGCTTGCCGAACGCTTTGAGGCGCGCGCCGTTGTCCATCAGCACCTTGCGTCCCAGCAGATCAAGCGACTGGATAGTATTGGTGCCTTCATAAATCATGTTGATGCGCGCATCGCGTACGAACTGCTCCATGCCCCATTCGCGGATGTAGCCATGGCCGCCGAGCACGCCGAGGCACTCGGACGCGCAATCAAATCCGTTGTCGGTCATAAACGCTTTTACGATCGGCGTCATCAGCGCCATCATGTCCGCGGCGAATTTCTTCTGCTCGCCATCAGGATGATGAAACTGCAGATCCGCCATCAGCGCGACCCAGTAGGCGAATGCACGACCGCCTTCGGCATAGGCGCGCGCGGTCAACAGCGAGCGCCTTACGTCGGCGTGGACGATGATGGGGTCAGCCGGTTTGCTCGGATCCTTAACGCCCGACAGCGAGCGCCCCTGCAACCGATCCTTGGCGTACGCCGCTGCATTCTGATACGCGATCTCGGTCAAACCCAGACCATGAACGCCGACGCCCAGCCGCGCACCGTTCATCATCGTGAACATCGCGTTAAGCCCCTTGTTCGGTTGCCCAACCAGCCAACCGACCGCTTGGTCCAGATTGATCTGGCACGTAGCGCTACCGTTGATACCCATCTTGTGTTCGATTCCGCCGCAATACAAGCCGTTGCGCTTGCCCACCTTGGCATCGACGCCCGCACCTTCAGGTAAAAACTTCGGCACCACGAACAGCGAAATACCCTTGGTCCCTTGCGGCGCGTCCGGTAGGCGCGCGAGCACCAGATGAATGATGTTTTCGGCCAGATCATGTTCACCCGCGGTGATAAAAATCTTGCCACCGGTGATCCGGTAACTGCCGTCGGCCTCTGGTTCGGCTTTGGTGTGGATCAATCCAAGATCAGTGCCGCACTGAGGCTCAGTCAGGCACATCGTTCCGGTCCATTGGCCGGACGTGAGCTTGGAAAGATAAATATCCCTCTGTTCGTCCGTACCGTGCAGCGACAAACACTCGCTCGCTCCGATCGTCAAGCCAGCGTACGAAGCCCAAGCCTGATTGGTCGAATACTGCATCTCGTAAAACGCGATCTGCAGCAGGTGCGGCAATTCCTGGCCGCCGAACTCGGCGGACCCCGTCAATCCGGGCCACCCCGCAGCGCGAAATGCGTCGAACGCACGCTTGTAGCCGTGCGGTGTCTTTACCGCGTGCGTGGCGGCGTCGTAAGTGCAGCCTTCAGCGTCGCCCGACTGGTTGATCGGCAGCAACAGTTCTTCGCAAAACTTGCCGGCTTCCTCGATCACTTGATTGATCGTGTCCGCATCAAGCTCCGCATAGCGCGGCAGCTGCTTCAACATGTCAACAGCGCCGAGCACTTCGTGAATCACGAATTGCTGGTCGCGCAACGGGGCCTTGTAAATCGGCATTACTTCTCCTGGTTTTTCGTGCGGCGCACCGCATCGATCAAGCGGCGCAGGCCAGCGCGAGCGCGCTTGGCGCTATCGGCCGAGCGCAGCAAGCGCGCGTCCTGATGCATGGCAAGCATCAAGCCGTAAATTTCAAAGACAAGCTGCTGCGCATCGACGCGCGGGTTCAAATGACCTTCAGCCACCGCCTGCCGGATCGCCTTGATCAGCTCGCGCTTCCAGCCCGTGATGATGTTGACCATCTGATCGCGTTGCGGGCCAGGAACGTCGTCGTACTCGACAGCGCCGGCAATCATGATGCAGCCGCGTGTCATCTCGCGCGCCAAGAATGAAACCCAGCGATCTAAAATTGCCTCGAGCCGCGGCAATCCGCGCGGCTTTGTAACTGCGGGCCGCAGCACTTCTTCGACAAACCTTTGCACGTAGGCCTTAAGCACTGCGAGCTGCAGCTCCTCACGCGAGCCGAAATGCGCGAACACGCCGCTCTTGCTCATCTGCATCGAATCAGCAAGCGTGCCGATCGTCAGCCCTTCGAGCCCGTCTCGGCTTGCAGCCAACAAGGCCGCTTCGACGATGGCTGCGCGTGTCAAGTCGCCTTTGCGCGGCGAAACTGGCGAAGCGGAGGAAATTGGCATCTGGGAGGAATAAATCGAACGTTCGTACTATTTCAGACTGGGCGGCAGCGGTCAACCCAAGAGCTAGAGGCGGTCGACTACTTGCCCGTGTTTGCGGGCTCGAACCACTGCCTGACGTGGTCAACGAAGAGCCGCACCTTCAGGGACAGGTGGCGGTGGCTCGGATAAACCGCCCAGATCTCGCCGCGCATCGCCTCGAAGCCGGGCAACACGCGCACCAGACGGCCGTTCGCGATTGCGTCTCCAACCAGAAAGTCAGGCTCGCATACGATCCCCAGTCCTGCAATCGCCGCGGCAGCCAGTGCGTCGCCGCTGTTGGCGTGCAAACTGCCGCTTACGCGTATGTCATGTTGCTGCCCGGAAGTATCGGTGAAGCGCCAACTGCGCGGCGCACTCGCATACGCGTACGTCAACACGTTATGCCCGGCAAGATCCGCGGGCACCGTAGGCGCTCCGCGCTGCTTTATGTAACTGGGTGCAGCACACGCCATTAACTGGGTCGATCCCAGGCGACGCGCCACCAGCCGGTCGCTTCCTACCTGCCCGACCCGAATCGCAAGGTCGAAACCCTCGTCGATCAAGTCGACCAAGCGGTCGGACACCACCACGTCGAACTTAACGTCCGGGTAACGCTCCACAAACGCGGCAATAGCGGGCGCGACGCGCTTTTCCGCCATGTTATGCGAGCAAGTCAGACGCAACGTGCCGCGCGGTGCTACTGCCGCCTGACCGACAATTGATTCCGCTTCGGCGAGATCGCTTAACAACGCCACCGAGCGCTCATAAAACGCCTGGCCGCTTTCAGTCAGCGACAGCCGGCGCGTTGTGCGGTTCAGCAGGCGCGCGCCCAGGTGCTGCTCCAGATCGGCGATCTGGCGCGACAGCGACGACGTCGACGTGCCGAGGCGCTCAGCGGCGGCGACAAAGCTGCCGCTTTCGACCACGCGCACGAACGATTGCATCGCGGACCAGCGATCCATTGCAGACCTCTTTCAGTTCCCGCGATTCTCCCGTATTCCGGGATGAACATTTGCGCGCCGGCATCTTTGTCTCGATCGCTGGCACGCCTACATTCGCTTCCGTCGAACAACAACAGGAGAAAGCTGATGATTGACGATCGGACAGGGCCCTACGCAGCTTTTACATTGCGCGTAGCGCTCGGCGTGATGTTTATCGCGCACGCATTACTGAAAGTGTTTGTATTCACGCTGCCTGGCACCGTGCAGTTCTTTGAGTCGCTCGGCCTGCCTGGAGTGCTGGCGTACGCGACGGTCGCAGCTGAGTTAGTCGGCGGCGTGATGCTGATACTGGGCGTCGGAACGCGCTGGGTCGCCGCGCTGCTGATACCGGTGCTATTGGGAGCGACATGGGCGCACGCGCCCAACGGGTGGCTGTTCACTGCGCCGAACGGCGGGTGGGAGTATCCCGCCTTCCTGAGCGTCGCTGCCTTTGTGCAAGCGCTGCTTGGGGACGGCGCCTATGCACTGTCGTCGATGCTCACCGCAAAGCCCATTACGCAACTGCGTACGGCGTAGCTACCAACTAAGGATTGCTATGAAACTTTACTTCTCTCCCGGCGCCTGCTCGCTGTCGCCTCACATTGTGATGCGCGAAGCCGGCCTTGCATTCACGCCTATCAAGGTGAACTTGAAGACGCACCAGATCGACGGAGGCGGCGACTTCTACGCAGTCAATCCAAGAGGCTACGTGCCAGTGCTCGAACTCGACGACGGCACGCGATTAACTGAGGGCCCGGCGATCGTGCAGTACATCGCCGACCAGGCGCCCGACACGCAGCTCGCGCCCGCCAACGGCACGATCGAGCGCTACCAGCTGCAGGAGTGGCTGAATTTCATCACGTCAGAGCTGCACAAGCAGTACTCGCCGCTGTTCGACGCCACCACACTGGATGAAGTTAAAACCAAGCAACGCGAAAAGCTCGCTAAGCGCTATGAATGGATCGCGCAGCAGCTCGGTGATAAGGATTACTTGACGGGGTCGGCATTCACCGTAGCCGACGCGTATCTGTTTACCGTGACCAATTGGGCGAAATCGACCGGGGTCGATCTGGCTCGCTGGCCGGTGTTACAAAACTTTCAGAAGCGCGTAGCCGCGCGGCCCCACGTGCAGGAAGCGCTCAAGGCAGAAGGTCTGGTGAAGTAGCCCATGTTGCCAACCGTCTTTGTTTCGCACGGCTCGCCAATGCACGCGATCGACGCTGGACGTGCCGGCGACGCGTGGGCCAAGTTGGGTCGCACGTTGCCGCGACCGTCCGCGGTGTTGATTGCATCGGCGCATTGGGAAACCGAGCTGCCGATGCTTTCTACATCGCAGCAGCCCGAAACGATTCATGACTTTAGTGGATTTCCGCCGGAGCTGTACAAAATCAGCTACTCCCCGCGGGGCGCGCCCGACGTCGCCGAGCGCGCAATTCAATTGCTGCAGGCTGCCGGCGTCTCCGCCACCTCAAATGCGTGCCGTGGACTCGATCACGGTGCCTGGGTCCCGCTGCGCCGGATGTTCCCCAATGCAGACGTGCCCGTTGCGCAGTTATCGATTCAACCCTCGCTCGATGCATCTCATCACTTGCGTCTCGGCGCTGCGTTAGCGCCGCTGGTGCGTGAAGGCGTACTTGTCGTCGGCTCGGGACACCTGACGCACAACCTGCGCGACTGGATGGAGATCGTGCGCCAGCGTGGAACGAGAGCGGTGGCCGACGGCGAGGCCGATGATTATGTCGCCGCGTTTCGCGAATGGATTGCCGATGGTTTGCAGCGCGACGACCGCGAACGCCTGGTGCGCTGGCGCGAGCTTGCGCCGCACGCTGCGCGAGCACATCCGACGCCCGAGCATTTCATGCCGCTCTTTGTTGCCTTTGGTGCGTCGACAGCAAACGGACCGCCGCGCGTCGAGCGTCTCGACGCCGGAGTCGACAGCGGCGTGCTGGCGATGGATGCCTATATGTTCTGGCCGCAGGAGTCATAGCGCGGCGCGGGCACTTCGACCACGCGATCCTCGGCGACGGCGATCACGCGATCGCCTGGCTCGCGATCGATGACCGCACCGCCAGTGAACGCGCCGAACGCCGGCAGCACCATTAAGCCCGCATCTAATGAGGAACGCAGCCAGAAACACGGCAGCCGGATGCTGTTGTCGGCACGCCCGTGCAACCGAACGGCAGGATGCAGGTGCCCGGCAAATGCAAACGCGTCCTGCGCGAAACGCGGATAGTGGCAAAACGCGAAAGCATCTACGCCCCACGGGTCTAATTCGCGATGAATACGCAACGCGGCGGGCGGTGCACCCGCTCTGCGATCGTGGTTGCCTTCGACCAGCACCAGATCGAGCGACGCGTGACGCTCGCGCCATTCGGCGAGCGCGGTCAGCGTAAGCGCCGCGTGAGCTTCACGCGCATGAAACAGGTCGCCCAGAAAAACGATCGTGCTCGGCTGCAAACGGTCGATTAACCTGCTGAGCCGCGTCAACGTGTCTGAAGTCGTGCCGTGCGGCACCGGGACGCCCAGTGCGCGAAAGGTCGCTGCCTTTCCGAAATGCACGTCGGCCACGACTAGCCAGCGGCGCTCGCACCAGAACGCCGTCCGTTCGGCCGACAACATCCAGGTCGCGCCGCCAATCTGAACTTGCAATTCCGCCCGCGCTGCAGCCGTCACAATTCAGTCAGCGTGTATCCGCGCGCACGAAGCAATTCGACCAACCCTTGCGGCCCCACCAGATGCAGCGCGCCGACAGCGAATACGTACGACTTGCCACCGGCCATCATCGTCTCGATCTTGCGTACCATCTGAGGATGGCGGCCCAACAATATCGTATCGATGGTAAAGCGCGAACCGACCGATGGCTGCGCGCGCATTTCGGCAAGCAGGCGCTCAAGCGACCCGCGGTCCGCCGTCTCCCACGCCTGCACGATTCGATTCAGCTCGCGCCGCGCGCCGCGCGTCTCAACCGCTTTCAGCGCTTCTTCCAGAAACGAAATCTGCGTGGCCCATGGCGCTTTTTCGAACAACTCGAATTGCTGCTCGATGCCTTCGAACTCGAGAATCGGCTTGCTGTCGGTCTTCGCCACACGCAGCAAATAAGACTCAACCGACAGCCCGGGAACATAGCCTGCCTGTGCGGCCTCGAACAGCGCGAGCACGTTGGCCAGCATCCACGGCTTCATGCGCATCATCGGCGCGACGTCCAGCTGGTTGCGCGACAACACGGATTCGACGCGCTGTCTTAGCTCCGGAGTCAATCGGGTCTCAAGACCCGGCGCACCCTCCGGATAAACCGCGTACTTCTGCGTCGCCGCGATCGCCCTGGAACCGTCCGAGACATCGGCTTCGAGAACGATCGCATCGGCGCGCTTCAACTGTGCAAGCCGAGACGCCGGCAACGGATAAAACTCGGGGCGGCCGACGTGAATGGTGCCCATCAGCCATGCCACCTGCTTGCCCTTGCGCACTTCCCACAAGAACCCGCGCCGCTCGGTGCCTTGTGCGTAGCTGTCGCCTGCCCACATCAATGGCAGCCATGCGCAGCACACCAGCGCCGAGATCAATCGGCCGATAAGTGACGAATGAGACATGACGTAAACATTGTACGGTTGCCGTTGCTCGTAACCGGAGGTCTGATTAGACTGCGCCGAACTCTAAAAGGGGAGCATGTATGCGCAACTGGTTAGTGGGAGCGATATTGGCGTGTGCCGCAGCGTCGGCCACGGCACAAGTACTTCCTTCGCCGCCGGGTTACATCGGTGCGGGATACGGCATTTCGCGGTATCACGATTTCTGCGTCGTCGGTGGTGCCAATTGCGACGAAGACGGTTCGGCATGGCGGGCTCAAGCCGGCTACTGGTTCCTGCCGTGGCTAGGTGTCGAGGGCTCGTTCATTCACTTTGGCGACGCGCACCAGCCTGGATTTCTGGTCAATCCGCCACCCAACACGACCCCGCTGCCAAGCGCGTCGGACGGCCGTACGCACGTGTTCGCGTTGTCTGCAATCTTCCGCGCTCCACTCGGCCCCGTAGGACTTCACGCAAAGGTCGGTTATGGCGCGGTCACCGCGAAGTTCGTTGGCAACGCGG
>DATLOA010000053.1:0-4301 GCA_035536515.1 Burkholderiaceae bacterium
ACGTGGACCGAGGTGCGTGACGCCATCAAGGCCGGCAAGACCACCATCATCTTTCCGACCGGCGGCACGGAACAGAACGGTCCGCACATGGTGCTCGGCAAGCACAACTTCATCGTCAAGCATGCAGCTGAGCAGATTGCGCGCCGCCTCGGCAACGCGCTCGTTGCGCCGGTGCTCGCCTACGTACCCGAAGGCACCATCGAACCTCCGGGTGGCCACATGCGATTCGCCGGCACGATCTCGGTGCCCGATGACGTCTTTGGCAAAGTGACTGAGTACGCCGCACGCAGCTTCAGGGCGAACGGCTTTAAGGACATTGTGCTGATCGGCGACAGCGGCGAAAACCAGAAAGCGTTGCAGTCCGTCTCCAGCTCGCTGAACAAGGAATGGGCGAAGACCGATGCACGCGTGCACTTTGCCTCGGACTACTACAAAGAGAGTCCCTTCCGAGAGTGGCTGCAAGGCCAGGGGGAAAGGCGTGATGACATCGGCACGCACGCGGGGATCATCGACACGTCGCAGATGATGGCGGTAAATCCGAATGGAATTCGCAATGACAAGCTTGCGCCTGGCGGCGACCGCAATCTGACCGGGGTGACCGGCAACCCGGCGCGGGCGAGTGTGGCGTATGGAAAGAAGGGACTGGAGATGAAGATTGATGCGGCGGTTGCACAGATTCGGAAGTTGGTCGCCGCGAAACGTGGTTGAGAGAGATTCGGGCGGGCGCACAATGCACGCCGGCTGATCTCCATGAGAGGGTATCTATGGGCCGGGTGATCGTAGTTTTCGTCTCGCTCACACTCGCGTGCTATCCGGCGCAGGCGATCGCACCTGCCGTGCTGATCGCCAAGGAGATCGTCAAGCAGATCATTTTTGACTTCGTCGAGGCACGCATCGAAGACTCGATCCGCGCGTCGTTCGGTCTTTGCAAAGCGGATCTCGCCGAAGACGCTGTTAAAACCAGTCGTACGTTGACCGGACTGCTACGCGGGAGTAGCGGCGCAGGCCTCTCCAACGTGAGTGCGTTGGGCAACGTTGGAAACCTGGGCAACTTGGGTGCTGTTAGCGGGCAGGCCCGCACCGTTCACAATTTGCAGAACGTGCAGTCGACTGCTGACTCGGTCGCCAGCGCTGCGCACCTGGTCGGCGCCGCAGGCGGCGGCGATGCCGCGACAGCCATCGCGCAGGTAGCCGGCACAGTGGCAGGCACCGCGGGTACCACCGCCGGAATCGCCGGCAGTGCTTCAAGTCTCACGGGTGGTGTAGGAGGTGTCGGCGCGCTGAGCGGGTTGGGTGGACAAGCTATCGGCAACGCTGATGCGATGGCAGCTATGTCGAGGATGTTGCCGTCGGGCGCCGGCATGGCAAGCATGGGTGGCGCGGACATGCAGCAGGCGATGGCGATGATGCAGCAGATGATGAACGCCAAGCCACTTGAAGCTGCGGAAATCAATGAGCTCGCGACGATCTTGGAGAGCTTCGGCAAGATCTCCGAAGCCATTCAGCCCGGCACTGCTTGCAGCGCTGAGGACTATCGGCGTCAGTTCATGAGAATTACCGCCACGAGCGCCCAGCCGGGCCTCGGCGCGCAAGGCGGTGCTATGGCCGGCGGCGTTCTGCGGATGATGTACACAAGCTTCAAGGATATGCAGCGCTCCACAGCCGAGGCTGAGCAGATGTTCCTGAAGATGAGCGCCGAAGATCGTGTCGAGTACGTGCAGACCACGCTCGCGGAGATGAAGGATCAACCGCCGGAGGGGCGCCGCGCATTTCTGGCGATGATCGACGCGGGCATGTTCGGCATGCCGGAGGATATGAGAAGTGCGTTTCGCAAGCAGCTTGCAAGCTGACGATGCGCATTGCGTCAAGTCAACATCAGCGCGCTGATGGCATCGTCTGAAAACACGCGCCTAGCGGCTAACTTGGTTCGTGGCGGCGCACGGCGATCATATTTTTATCTGGTGCTGCCGGTGCTGTTGCTTGCGATGGCCCTGATCGGGTTCTGGCCACAGTATTACGGCCGGCTGCTGGCGGGTACGGCGCTCGACAGGGGACCGAGCCACTTTCTCGTCCACGTTCACTCGTCGCTGTTTCTTGGCTGGCTTGCGATCCTGTTTACGCAGGCCTTTTTTGTACGCGCTGGCCGTGTCGATCTGCACCGCCGCTTCGGGCCGCTGTTCGCAACTTACGGCTATGGTGCGGCGGGGATCGGAGTTGTTGCGGGTCTGCAGCTGGCCGCGTGGCGAGTTACACGCGGCGGAGCGCTTGACGAGGCCGCCGTATTTGTCGCGGCGCCTCTGCTCGACATGTTGATGTTCGCGGCGTTTCTGACCGCGGCCATCGTCTATCGGCGCCGGCCTGAAGTCCACAAAACGCTGATGCTGTTCGCCGCTTACAGCTTTGCGTTCATTGGGCTCGTTCGCTTTCTCGCCCGCATTCCCGGCGCGCTTGAAAACATCTGGCTGGGCACTTTGCTCCTAGTCGCGCCGATCCTCGCCTGCATCGCCTGGGAATATGCCACGCGACGTCGCATACACGCCGTCTGGTTTGTCGGACTCGCAGCGTTCACCGCTCGTTTACTTCTCGAACTGCTAGCCGCGTTGCCGCCATGGCTGCCGGTCGGCCGGGCCATGATTCGGCCGTTCATCTGATGCTGGCGCGGCGAAACGACCGGTTTTAGGCGGGCTATTTGCCGCGTTCGACTATTGGCGTCGATAGCTGCCGCTTAGACGCTCGTTTTTAACAATTTAGGCCCGTCGATGCGCCGTACTCTCGCGCCATGCAAGACAACTCCGCCAGATTCCGGGCGATACAAATACGCGCGTCCGCGCTAACCGCCAACGCGTCGGGCCACGCCGCCGGCGACATGCTGATTGAGCTCGACGCGCTGCAGCGCGAGTTGAGATCGGCCGAGTCGGCTCGCACCGACGTCTATGTTGCCGCGGTGTTTGCGGTGGTCGCCGGGTTCAACGCATTGGGGCGCGCGCAAAAAATGGGGCCGTTGCTCGAGCGCGCGATCGACATTTGTCGCGACCTTCCCGATCGCCGCCTGCTGCGGCGTGCACTTTCGCTGCATGGGTATTTCACAGGCGACATCATCAACGCGCCGGCTGCACTCAGCAGTCTGCAGGAAGCGGTAGAGCTGGCGCGCGAAATGGAAGATCCAGTTGCCGAGGTGTCTACCGTCGTCAACCTCGGCGTTGTGCTCACCAACATCGGATGGGATGACAACGCGCAGAAGGCTTTTCAGCTTGCCTGGGATGTGTACGAGCGTTGGCCGCAGGCGTTCGAAGGTGCTGATGCGAGCGGAGCTCCAGCAGCGCTGATGGCGGCGGCGGCCGCAGCCAATACCGCGGCGATTTCGTCGCAGTTGAATGATGTCGAGCGCGGGCTGGAGTTCAGCGCACGCGCGCGATCACTGGCGCAAAGTCAGAACGCCAACGCTCAGCACCGGACAGTTCAGCTGCATTACGACAACATCCATTGCATCCTGCTGGCCAAGGCCGGACGCTTAAAAGAAGCAACGGCCGTGGCTGAATCGATGTTCGCGACAGCCAAGGGATCGAACAACGTGCGTTGGGAATACCTCGCGTTGCAGGCGGCAGGAATCGTCGAGGTGCGCCATGGCAAGATCGACGAGGGTTTGGAGCTGCTGAAAAAATCGCATCGGCGTGCTGCTTCCATCTCGAC
Organism: Burkholderiaceae bacterium; assembly: GCA_035536515.1. GTDB lineage: Bacteria > Pseudomonadota > Gammaproteobacteria > Burkholderiales > Burkholderiaceae_F > JACCZX01. The sequence continues at coordinate 3,691 of DATLOA010000053.1, forward strand.
CGGCATGGAAGTGCCTGCACATCTGATGCTGGCCGACGCGTATCGCTACGTCGGGAAATCGGAAGAGGCGCTGCAGGTCATGCGCGACGTGTCGGTCCTTCTGAAGAAGATGCAGCGGCTGCACTTCGACCGCGCCGACCCGCAGGCGAGCGAGCCCGCTGACCGCGAGTGGGAGAACACGCGGCCGTTGGGCTGGGAAGACAACATCACGATCGACAGCAAGCTGGTGGCGCTCGAAAACCTGGCCGCCGCGGCGGAAGCGAAGCAGGAGCCGAGCGGCGAGCACACGATTCGCACCGGTGCACTGGCGCGACTGGTCGCTGCCAGGCTCCCGTGGGCCGTTGAACTGCTCACCACGATCGAGCGCGCAGCACGCCTGCACGATGTGGGCAAAGGCTCCGTGCCGGAAACACTGCTGCGCCAGCGCGGCCCTCTGACATGGCAGGAAAAAGAATTTTTGCACTCACACGCGAAGTTCGGTGAGGAATTGATACGCGAGCAGCTCGGCACCGAGCGCGGCGCCGTCTACGCGCATGTGGCGCGATCACATCACGAGCGCTTCGACGGCAACGGCACTCCGGACGCGTTGGGCGGGCAGGACATTCCGCTTG
>DATLOA010000054.1:0-14825 GCA_035536515.1 Burkholderiaceae bacterium
CTTGTCGGCCATCTTGCGATAAATACCGTACACCGTTTTCTCGCGTCCCTGAACTTCCGCCTTCAGCTTTGCATCGGCGAGTGACTTGCGCACCGCGATCATCATCTTGCCGAGCACCTCGCGGCGGTTACCGCGTGCGGCAAGCACCGCTTTGTTGAGCACCTGATATCGAAGCGGGTACAAGTGTTCGAAGCTCAGCTCTTCAAGTTCACGAAACAGCGTGTTCAGGCCCAGTCGATGCGCGATCGGTGCATAGATTTCGAGGGTTTCTCGCGCAATGCGACGTCGTCGCTCGGAATCGACCGCTTCGAGCGTTCGCATGTTGTGCAATCGATCGGCAAGCTTGATCAGCATGACGCGCACATCTCGCGCCATCGCCAGCAGCATCTTGCGGAAGTTCTCGGCTTGCGCCTGCTCGGTCGATGAAAACTGCAGGCGATCGAGTTTCGACACGCCATCGACCAGATCTGCAACGGTCGAGCCAAAGCGCTCGATCAGCTGAGCCTGCTCGATGCCGCAATCTTCGATGACGTCGTGCAACAGCGCGGCCTGGATGGCGGCGCCGTCGAGACGCCATTCGGTCAGGATCTCCGCGACCGCGAGCGGGTGTGTGATGTACGGCGCGCCGCTGCGTCGGAACTGCCCAAGGTGCGCCTCATCGGAAAAACGAAACGCCTCCTTGATCTTTTGAACGTCGGCGGAGGGCAGGTATTTCTTGGTGCGATCGGTCAGCGTTGCGACCGTCGCAACTGCGCTCGCGGGCTCGGCGTCTGGCCCAGAGCGCCATACGACTTTCTTGAACGCCTGCGCTGCGCGCCGTGCGAACCCGGGAGCAGCTGGCTCTACAGTGTTCGAGGCAACCGGGGGATCTTGCGATTCCATCAGCCCGCGCCGGTCACGTGGGGTCTGAGCTGACGGATCGCAGCCGCGCGTTAGGTCGGAACCTTACGCAGCATCTCGATGCCGACCTTGCACTGAGCGATTTCGCGCAGCGCAGCTACTGGGGGCTTGTCGCGCGTATCGATCTTTGGCGTGTGGCCCTGGGCAAGCTGCCGCGCACGGTACGCGGCGGCGAGCGCAAGTTGAAATCGGTTCGGAATCTGTTTCAGGCAATCTTCAACTGTGATGCGAGCCATGGCGGTACCTTCGTCGGTTATGACATCATTTTAGCCGAGCGCAACAACTCCGCGCCATTTAATCCACGCTATCCGATGCCTAATTGCGTGAAAAGAGCACGATGGCGCGCAATTTGGGTGCTGTAGCGCAGTCGGGCACTGGTTACGATTGCCACCAGCTGCGACAGAGCGAGATCGAAATCCTCGTTAATAACAATGTAGTCGAACTCGGGCGCGTGCTCGATCTCGCTGCGCGAAGCGAGCAAACGGCGCGCGATCACTGCTGGAGCGTCCTGGCCGCGCTTATTCAAGCGCGCTTCCAGAGCTTCGATCGACGGTGGAAGAATGAAAATTCCAATGCCATGCGCGAACTGGGCTCTGACCTGTCGCGCACCCTGCCAGTCGATTTCTAGCAGGACGTCGGTTCCCGCGCGCACGCACTGGTCGATCCAGACACGCGACGTCGCGTAGTAGTTGCCGTGCACTTCGGCGCTTTCGATAAATTCGTCGGCGGCGCGCCGGTGCTCGAACTCTTCGAGTCCGACAAAGTAGTATTCGCGCCCGCTTTGCTCGCCCGGGCGCGGCGCGCGCGTCGTGTACGACACCGACAGCTGAATGTTTGTTTCGCGTGCCAGCAGTGCATTGACCAGGGTCGATTTGCCGGCGCCCGAGGGCGCGACCACCATGAACAGGTTGCCCGCGCAACGGTCGCTTGATTTGGTTTCGATCACTCGAGATTTTGAATCTGCTCGCGCATCTGCTCTATCAAAATCTTCAGCTCTACAGACGCGTTAGTCATTTCGATCGCGGCGGCTTTCGATCCCAACGTGTTCGCTTCGCGATTCAGCTCCTGCATCAGAAAGTCGAGTCGGCGCCCGACGGCGCCGCCAGCCGCCAGCACACGACGCACTTCGGCGACGTGCGTTAAAAGCCGCTTTATCTCCTCGTCGACATCCATCTTCAGCGCATACAGCGTCACTTCCTGCCGGATGCGCTCGGAAACTTCTTCCCGCGTCAGGGCGGAAGCACCAGACAGTGCCGGCCCGAGCTGCTTCTCCAGCCGCTCGTTCAACTTGCGCTCGACGGCCGCGATCAGATCTGGTGCGCGGAGGCTCAATTGCGCCGCGACGCCCTCAATTTGCTCGCATTGGTCAAGCATGACGGCAGTGAGGGCCGCACCTTCGCGGCGTCTTGACTCCGCCAGCGCGCCGAGCGCTTCAGTCAGCGCCGTCAACACTTGCGTGCGTAACACGTCGGGTTCCGCACCCGGCGTTTCAACGACGCCGGGCCAGTTCAGCACGTCGGCGGTACTGATGGGCGCTACCGCAGGCAGGCTGCGCTCGACTTGCGAGGCAAGGGCGGCTAGCTGTTGCAGCGCTGCGGTGTTCAACTGCGGCTCGTTCTCGCCGACGCCGCGCGCAATCAAAATACGACATTCGACCTTGCCGCGCGCAACCTGCGCTGCAATCGTTTCCCGCACCACGCCTTCGCTGCTGCGCAGATCGTCCGGCATCTTTAGCGTCAGGTCGAGAAAGCGCGAGTTGACCGAGCGCAGCTCAAGCGTCAAACGGCCTAGGGCAGTCGGCCGCGCAGCACTTGCGAAGCCGGTCATACTGGCGACGGGCTTCATGGCGCTGATTAACGACAGCTGATCGATGAAACAGTCAAGCGCAGCATCATGGCGGATTTACGACGAAAGCAGGTGAAAACGCACCTTATTGTTGTTACGGCCCACCGAGTCCTATTGGCTAGAATCGCCGAGGCTCCCAAGATGCAACGCCATGCCTGCGCAGACCAACTCATCTTTACCTGAAAGCCTCGAGGTCGGCGGGTATCGCATTGTAAAGAAGATATCTTCGGGTGGATTCTCGATCGTCTACCTGGCCACCGACGAGCAGGGCAACTCGGTTGCGATCAAGGAATACATGCCGGCAGCGCTTGCGCAGCGCAAGCCCGGAGAACTCTCGCCGTATATCGCCCCTGAGAATCTGAATACGTATCGCATCGGCCTGAAGTGTTTCTTCGAGGAAGGTCGGGCGCTGGCTTCGATCTATCACCCGAACATCGTGCGCGTGATCAATTTTTTCCGCGCGAATGAAACGGTGTACATGGTGATGCACTACGAATCGGGCCGCTCGTTGCAGGAACACGTGCTGCGCAACCGCAACAAGGATCAGAAAGACGTTCTGTCGGAGCGGTTCATCCGCCGCGTGTTCGCGCAGGTAATGAACGGCCTTCGCGAGGTTCATTCAAACCGCTTGCTGCACCTCGACGTGAAGCCGGCAAACATTTACCTGCGCATGGACGGCACCCCGATCCTGCTCGATTTCGGTGCCGCGCGGCAGACGCTGCAGAGGGACATCAGCAAGACGTACCCGATGTATACGCCGGGCTTCGCGGCGCCGGAGCTTTACAAGCGCGACGCGGAACTAGGTCCGTGGACGGATGTGTATTCGATCGGCTCGTGCGTTTACGCGTGCATGTCGGGTATGCCGCCGCAGGAGTCGGATCACCGGCTGAAGGAAGACAAAATGCCGACGGCGCTGCGCTCCTTTCGCGGCCTGTATTCGAACCAGTTGATCTCAATGGTTGAGCGCTGTTTGCGCCTTAATTCATTGGAGCGGCCGCAGACGGTCTTCGCGGTGCAAAAAGAGTTGCTCCAGAACGTGCCCGAGCGGCCCGAGTTTTCGATGGTCGAGCGCACCGGCGCGCGCTGGCGCAATCTGCAGGAGCGCTTCACGCGGTTCATGAAAGATCACAACATCACTTGGTTTTAGAGGCGCGCACAAAAGTGGACCTCTACTTTTGTGCGATTAGTTAGTAAAAATCGCTGGCAAAGCCAGACGATTTTTTTCGAACAACGGCTGGAAAAACCGTGACACTGTGCGCGTGAAATTTTGCTTTTATCTTGCGGGCGGGCGCACGGCCGCTCCGAAGACCGCCCGCCTAACTAATCGCGACGAGTGCACGTGCGACCGCGCTAGCGGTCGCGTACACGAGGAGCGCTGCCTCTAATGCGGTTTTCCGTTTACCAGGAGAGCAAGAAGGGCGGCCGGCGCATCAATCAGGATCGCATGGGCTATCTGTACACGCGCGATTCGATGTTGATGCTGGTGGCCGATGGGATGGGTGGCCACGCGCGCGGCGAGGTGGCTTCGCAGTTGACTCTGCAGACGCTTGCTTCGATTTATCAGCGCGATGCCAAGCCGCTGTTGCCGGACCCGGTGCGCTTTCTAGAAGACTCGGTGCTGGCAGCGCATCGAGAACTGCACCGGTATCGCGCTGAACATAGCTTGCCCGAAGCTCCGCGCACGACGCTGGTGGCGTGCATCGTGCAGCAGGGCGTCGCGATCTGGGCGCACGTGGGAGATTCGCGGCTGTACATGCTCCGCGGCGGGCGCATTCTGGATCGCACAATCGATCATTCGCGGGTGCATCATCTGGTGCAATCAGGCCTGATTCGGCCAGAGGATGCGAAGGACCATCCTGAACGCAATCGCATCTTCAACTGCATTGGCGCCTATGTCGCGCCAACGGTCGAGATCAGCCGGCCAGTCGCCTTGCGCAACGGCGACACGCTGCTGTTGTGTTCGGACGGTCTGTGGGGCACATTGAACGATCGCCAGGTGGCCGAAGCGTTCTCAGGCAAGACGGTCATGCGCGCCGTGCCCGAACTCATCGAACTCGCGCTCGAACTCGGCGGCCCGGAGTCTGACAATGTCACCAGCGTCGCGATGACGTGGGCCGGCACCGAGTCGATGGAAATGGTGCCGCCAAGCGAAGCGCCTGTATCTACTTTGCTCATTCCTGAAGGCACGGTCGCGTCGACCGTGCAGATGCCGCGCGTCGGCGAAGCGGGGGTCGACGAGGAGTTGTCCGAAGAGCAAATCGACGACGCGGTCGCCGAAATTCAGAAGGCAATTCAACGCAGCGGCAAACTCGTCGCAAAATAGGGGTTTACGGACAAGGCGCGTGTGGCTACGCCATACGCGACAGTGATGGACGGAAACCTACGGCCCAGCGGGCGGCGCGCCGATGAGCTGCGACCAGTGCGCATCCTTCGCAACTTCACGAAACACGCTGAAGGCTCGGTGCTGGTCGAGTTCGGCGACACGCGCGTTATTTGCACGGCGAGCGTCGAAGAGCGCGTTCCAGCGTTTATGAAGGGCAAGGGCGAAGGATGGGTCACCGCCGAGTACGGCATGCTGCCGCGCGCGACCCACACACGTTCGGACCGAGAGGCGGCGCGTGGCAAGCAGGGCGGGCGGACGCAGGAGATTCAACGCCTCATCGGGCGCAGCCTGCGCGCGGTCTTCGATCTCGCGCTGCTGGGTGAACGATCACTGCACGTCGATTGTGATGTGATTCAGGCTGACGGTGGAACGCGCACCGCGGCGATTACGGGTGGCTTCGTGGCGGCGTACGACGCGTGCCGCTGGCTGCGCGCCCGCGGCATGATCGACAACTCGCCGGTGACCGACTTCGTCGCGGCGGTGTCTGTCGGCTTGCATCTCGGCAGGCCGGTGCTCGACCTCGATTACGTCGAAGACGCCGGATGTGATACCGACATGAACGTGGTGATGACAGGTGCTGGCGGCTTCGTCGAAGTCCAGGGCACCGCTGAGGGCGCGCCTTTTTCCGCGCAGCAGATGGAGTTGATGCTGCAGCTCGCCGCCGGCGGCATTCGCTCGCTGGTGGCTGCGCAAAAGCACGCGCTCGAATTGTGAGCCGACGCCTCGTAGTCGCGTCAGGCAACGTGGCGAAGGTGGGCGAAATCTCGATGATGCTGCAGGGCTCGGTCTGGCAAGTCGTGCCTCAAAGCGACTTCGGAGTCGCTATTGCCGACGAGCCGCACGCGACCTTCGGTGAAAACGCCCTGGCCAAGGCGCGTCACGCGGCAGCGCGCACCGGACTTCCCGCGCTGGCAGACGACTCCGGACTCTGTGTGGACGCGCTAAGCGGTGCGCCCGGTGTACGTTCGGCGCGATTCGCGGGTGAAGCGGCGACCGATCAGGCCAACAACGAGGAGCTATTGCGGCGGCTTGCCGGTATCACGCGACGGCACGCACACTACACGTGCGTCCTTACCGCCGTTCGCTCGGCCGACGATGCGGAGCCCATTGTCGCCCATGCGCAATGGCACGGCGAAATCGCACTGGAGCCGCGCGGTGAGCGCGGCTTCGGTTACGACCCATTGTTCTATCTACCAGAGCTCGGTCTCACGGCCGCGGAGCTCGATCCTGCGCATAAGAATCGCATCAGCCATCGCGGGCTTGCGTTGCATGCACTGGCGCAGAGACTGCCCGAGTGGCTATGAACTCGACGATCGAGATCAAGCCGCAGCCGCCCGCCGCGGCGAGCGCCGATGTCGCAAACTACCTGCGGCCAGGCAGCATCAACCTGCCGGCCCTGCCGCCGCTTGCGCTCTACGTGCATTACCCGTGGTGCGTGCGCAAGTGTCCGTAGTGCGATTTCAATTCGCATGAGACCGGCGCGGTGGGCGCTTCCGACCACGACTATCTAAACGCACTGCGCAGCGATCTTGAAGCAGCGTTGCCGCTTGTGTGGGGCCGCCGCGTTGTCAGCGTGTTCATCGGCGGCGGAACGCCGAGCCTGATGAGCGCTCAAGCGCTGGACCGTTTGCTGTCGGACATTCGCGCATTGCTGCCCCTTGCGTTTGACTGCGAGATCACGCTCGAGGCCAATCCCGGAACGTTCGAAGCGGAACGCTTCGCTTCGTACCGTGCGTCGGGAGTCAATCGGCTGTCGATCGGCATCCAGTCTTTTGACGAAGGCAAGTTGCAGGCGCTCGGACGCATTCACGATCGGGCGCAGGCGTTCGGCGCGATTGAGATTGCGAAGCGACACTTCGACAACTTCAACCTCGATCTGATGTACGCGCTGCCTGGTCAATCGCTGGCCGAGTTGCAGGACGACGTCGAACCCGCGATCGCTTTCGCGCCGCCGCACCTTTCGTTGTATCAACTGACGCTAGAGGCGAACACGGTGTTTGCCAAATATCCGCCTACGCTGCCCGATGAAGACCTATCAGCTGCGATGCAGGAGTGGCTCGAGGCGCGAACTTTGGAGGCGGGTTACCGCCGCTACGAAGTGTCGGCGTATGCACGCCCGGGGAGCGAATGTCGGCATAACCTGAACTATTGGACTTTCGGCGACTATCTCGGCCTCGGCGCCGGAGCGCACAGCAAGATATCGTTTCCACATCGCGTTGTTCGCCAGGTGCGCTTTCGTCAACCTGCGGCCTATCTCAAACACGCCTCTGCGGGCGACTTCGTCGCGGAAAGTCACGAAGTCTCACGCAACGATCTTCCGTTCGAGTTTATGTTGAACGCGTTGCGGCTCACCGAGGGGGTGTCGAGCAATTCATTTTTCGAGACGACGGGCTTATCCCTCAGCTCCATTGAGTGCGAATTGAATGAGGCTGAGCGGCGAGGCCTGCTGCAACGCGACCACTTACGGATGCGCCCAACGGAGTTGGGGCTGCGATTTTTGTCGGACTTGCAGTCCTTGTTCATTCGAACGAGCGCGCAGATCCCGTCGCCTTAACTCTGTGCAGCCTGATCCTAGATTCGGGGCATACTGCACTATCTTGGGGCATGCACCGCGGCTAAGCAGTCGAATTTAGCGCGCTAACCGCTTGATGCACAAGGCTAGTGCAGGCTAGAAGATGATGCTCTCGCTTTGGCATGCTTAATGCGATGCGGTGCGCCACACCATTTTGTTTTTAACGGTTAGGGGAGACTTGGAAATGGCGACGGCCAAAGACGTGATGAAAACAATAAAAGACAACGAAGTGTTGTTTGTTGACCTTCGTTTCACTGATACCAAGGGCAAGGAGCAGCACGTATCAGTGCCGACCAAGGCGTTCGAGGACGACAAGTTCGAGCTTGGACATGCGTTCGACGGATCCTCGATCGCCGGTTGGAAAGGCATTGAAGCATCGGACATGTTGCTGATGCCTGATCCCGACACTGCACGCATGGATCCGTTTCGGGAAGAGAACACGCTGATTCTGACGTGCGACGTGATCGAGCCGTCGACCGGCAAAGGGTATGACCGTGATCCGCGGTCGCTCGCCAAGCGCGCCGAGGCGTATCTCAAATCAACCGGTGTCGGCGATGTGGCGTACTTTGGTCCTGAGCCCGAGTTCTTCATCTTCGATGCGGTGACGTGGAGCGTCGATATGTCAGGTTCGATGGTGCGCATCAAGTCAGAAGAAGCGCCCTGGTCAACCGGCATCGACTACGAAGCCGGCAACCTCGCGCATCGGCCCGCGCTAAAGGGCGGCTACTTTCCAGTGCCGCCGACCGACTCTTTACAGGATATTCGTTCCGAGATGTGCTTACTGCTTGAGCAGCAGGGCGTCGAAGTAGAAGTCCACCACCATGAAGTCGCCGCACCCGGTCAATGCGAAATCGGCACTAAATTTACGACGCTGACCAAGCGCGCTGACTGGCTGCAGATTCTGAAATACACGGTGTGGAACGTCGCCGCCAGCTACGGCAAGACGGCCACCTTCATGCCGAAGCCGGTGGTGGGCGACAACGGTTCGGGCATGCACGTGCATCAGTCGATCTGGAACGGCAGTACGAATCTTTTCGCTGGCAACGGCTACGCGGGTCTATCAGACTTCGCGCTGCACTACATCGGCGGCATCATCAAGCACGCCCGCGCGCTGAACGCGATTACCAATCCGGGTACCAATTCGTACAAACGGCTGGTGCCGGGGTTCGAAGCACCGGTGAAGCTTGCATATTCGGCACGCAATCGCTCGGCGTCGATTCGGATCCCCTACGTGTCGAATCCTAAAGGGCGGCGCATCGAGGTGCGTTTTCCCGACCCGACGGCTAACGCCTACATGGCGTTCGCTGCAATGATGATGGCAGGGCTGGACGGCGTACAGAACAAGATCCATCCGGGCGAGCCGGCGGACAAGAATCTATACGACCTGCCGCCCGAAGAAGACGCCAAGATCCCAACCGTGTGCTCGTCGCTCGAACAGGCGCTCGAATATCTGGATACCGATCGGGAGTTTTTGACGCGCGGTGGCGTGTTCAGCAACGACCTGATCGACGCCTATATCGCGCTGAAAATGGATGAGGTCACGCGCTTCCGGATGACCACCCACCCGCTTGAATTCGACATGTATTACAGCTCGTAAATCGAGCCAGAGCGAAGGAACCGAAGGCGGCGCGTTGCAGCATAGGCGCCCCCTCCCACGAATGCGGGAACTGGACCGACAAGACGGCTTACTCGGTGGATCGGATGGCGCTGCTCTGTCTTACACTGCGCGCCTCTCGCCTCCCAGGGAATCACTCCGTGCCGCGTCTTGCCTCAGTTCTCGGCTTCGTTTCCTGCGCCTTGTTATCGACCGGCGCTCCAGCCCAGGCGTCCGACATTTTTGTTTGCGTCGGCGAAAATGGCGAGAAGCAGTTCACCAACACTGGCAGTGTCAAGACCTGCAAGAAAATGGATGTGCAGCCGATTCTGACGCTGCCGGCGGCGCGCGTACCGCAGTCCAGAAGTGGCGCGCAGCCCGCGGTCGAACAGCGCGCTTCGGTATCGCCGGCCAGCTTTCCACGAGTCGACGGCGACACGCAGCGCACGCGCGACAGCGATCGCAGGCGCATTCTGGAAGACGAACTCAGAGGCGAAGAAGAGCGCCTGGCCAAACTGAAGTCGGAGTTCAACAACGGCGAGCCCGAGCGGCGCGGCGATGAACGCAACTTCGCGCTTTACAAAGAGCGGACGCAGCGCCTGCAGGAAGACATCGCTCGCACCGAAAACAACGTCCGCGCCCTCGCGCGCGAGATGTCGCTGCTCAAGACCCAGTAGGTCTGTTTGTCGCGTTGAGCAAGGCTGCGCATGAGCGCGGTCGAGTTGCTTGCGCTTACGCAGTCCCCGTACGACGGGCTGGACCTGCTGTCGACCGCGGTACTTCTCGTCGGCAGCGGCGGCCGCATCGCGCACGTCAATCAGTCGGCCGAGCTGCTGTTCGACACTTCACGCAAAACACTGATCGGGCAACTGGCTGGGCGTGTCCTCGGCAACGACGCCGAGATGCGGCACCTGGTCTCCGATGCGCGCGCTAACGCGTTCGGCCAGCGCAAGCAAATCATGGAATTGCGGCGCGTCGGGCGTGATCCTTTGCCGGTGCGTGTCATCGCAGCCGTGCAGTTTGTCGACGACATTCCGCTGGTGCTCGAAGTTACCGAGATTGAGCAGCAGTTGAAAGTCGATCGCGAAGAGCGGCAGATCGGTTTGACCGAAGCGAATCGCGAGCTGTTGCGCAACCTCGCGCACGAAATAAAAAATCCGCTTGGGGGCGTGCGTGGTGCAGCGCAGTTGCTCGAAGCCGAGCTGTCCAGCAGTGAACAGCGCGAGTACACGCGCGTCATCATCGCCGAGGCGGATCGGCTGCACGCGCTGGTCGATCGCCTGCTGATGCCGCATCGCGCGCCGCGCGTCGTGTCCGAGATGAATATCCACGAAGTGTGCGAGCGCGTGCGGCTCATCATGGTGTCCGAATTTCCGCGCGGGCTGGCGATCACGCGCGATTACGACGCGAGCGCTCCGGAATTTCGTGGCGACAAGGAACAGCTGATTCAGGCGCTGCTAAACGTCGTGCGCAACGCGGCGCAGGCGCTGGACAGCCGTATCGCGGCCGGGGACGCCGAGATCGTCTTGCGCACGCGCGTGGCGCGTCAAGTGACGATCGCACGCGCGCGGCACCGCCTTGCGCTCGACTTGCACGTGACCGACAACGGCCCCGGCATTCCTGAGCCGCTGAAAGATCGGATTTTCTTTCCACTGGTGTCGGGCCGCGACGGCGGCAACGGTCTTGGCCTGACACTGGCGCAGAATTTTATTCAGCAACACGACGGCATGATCGAAGCCGACAGCCGCCCGGGCCGCACCAATTTCCGCATTTTGATCCCGCTGGTATGAGGCCCGTCTGGATCGTCGACGACGACCGCTCGATCCGCTGGGTGCTGGAGAAAGCGCTCGCGCGCGAGAACATTCCGTGCAAGGCGTTCAGCGGCGCGCAGGACGTGCTGTCCGAGCTTGAGCACGATTCCCCTCAGGTACTAGTGTCCGACATCCGCATGCCCGGTATCAATGGCACCGAGTTGTTGCGCGCGGTCAAGCGCAAACATCCGGCGCTGCCGGTGATCATCATGACGGCGTTTTCGGACCTGGATAGCGCCGTGTCTTCATTTCAGGGTGGCGCGTTCGAATACCTGCCGAAGCCGTTTGACGTAGACAAGGCGGTCGAGCTTATTCGGCGCGCGGTCGACGAGAGCGTGCGCGAGTCGCAGGCCGACGAATCACCGGCCGATGTTCCGGAAATTCTTGGCCAAGCGCCGTCCATGCAGGAGGTGTTTCGCGCGATCGGGCGGCTGTCTCAATCGAATGTGACCGTATTGCTTACGGGCGAATCGGGCAGCGGCAAAGAGGTCGTCGCACGCGCCCTGCACAAGCACAGTCCGCGCGCGCAGATGCCATTCATCGCGCTGAACATGGCGGCGATCCCGCGCGATCTTCTTGAAAGCGAATTGTTCGGCCACGAGCGCGGCGCGTTTACCGGCGCACAGGCGATGCGGCGCGGCCGTTTCGAGCAGGCCGAAGGCGGAACGCTGTTTCTCGACGAAATCGGCGACATGCCATCGGAGTTGCAAACGCGTTTGCTGCGCGTGTTGTCGGACGGCACCTATTACCGTGTCGGGGGCCATCACCCAATAAAAGCCGACGCGCGCGTGATCGCAGCCACGCACCAGAACCTCGAAGAGCGCGTAAGCCAGGGTTCTTTCCGTGAAGATCTGTACCACCGCCTTAACGTGATCAAACTGCGGCTGCCGTCGCTGCGTGAACGGCGCGAAGACATCGCATTGCTGGCCCGGCATTTCCTTGCCAAGAGCGCGGCCGAGCTCGCCGTTGATCCGAAGCGCCTGTCGGACGAGGCGCTTGCGTTTATCAGCCAGCTGTCGTTTCCGGGCAACGTGCGGCAGCTTGAAAATCTTTGCCACTGGCTGACCGTGCTGGCGCCGGCGCAAGTCGTCAAAATCGACGACCTGCCGCCCGATGTCAGGCATGACATCGCGCCGTCACCTGCAGCAGTGGCTGCGAATGCACAGTCAATCAACGGCGCCCCGCTAGTTGCACTGGCGCCTTCTGCGCCAACGTGGTCCGATCAGGACTGGCTAACGCAGCTGACGGCCGAAGTCGAGCGGCGACTGAAGGCCGGCACCCCCGACGTGATGGACGTGCTGGCGCGCGAGTTCGAAGCAACGGTGATTCGTACCGCGCTCAAGCACACGCATGGCCGACGTATCGACGCCGCCACTCGCCTCGGTGTCGGGCGCAACACCATCACGCGCAAGATTCAGGATCTTGGGCTCGAAGAGTAGCTAGCGCGAACAGTTGCGCTGAACCTGCGCTCCCTGCATTTCGTCGCACCTTGCCGCAGTTCGTCGCAGCGGCCGCGACGGCGATGGCCGGTCGAGGATAATCGCGCCCCATTAAGGGTGCATGGCTGCGAGTCATGCCCCCAAGGGGGTTACGATGCGTACGCGCACACGATGGATATGGACCACGGCGCTGGTTGCGGTTGTGGTCGCGGGCGCCGCGATTGCCATCTGGTCTAAGAAGGGCGAACGCGACGCCTCCAAGAAGCGCGAACGCCCGGCGCTGGAGTTTTCACAGCGCGATGTCGTTTCTTTGCAGCGGAAGCGGCTGTCAATCGAGCTCGCGGTACCGGGATCGGTGCAGGCGGTTTCGCAGGCGACCGTGCGCGCGAAGTTGTCGGCCGAGGTCAAGCGCGTGTTGGTGCGCGAAGGTGACCGCGTGACCTCAAGCCAGCCGATCGCAGAGTTCGACACCGCGCAGCTGCGCGCCCAGATGGCCGAGCGCAAGGCCACGTTGGAATCTGCGCGTGCCCAACTTGCAATGGCCGGGCGCACCCGCGAATCCAACGCGCAACTCGTCAAACAGAACTTCATTTCGCAGAACGCATTCGACACCGCCGACAGTGCACATCAGGTTCAGCTCGCCGCAGTTGCCACCGCCCAGGCGCAGATGGAGTTGACACAGCTGTCGATGACCGACGCCGTGGTGCGTGCGCCAATATCGGGAACGGTGTCCAAGCGCCACGTGCAGCCCGGCGAGAAGGTGAGCTTTGACGCTCCGTTGCTGTCGATCGTCGACTTGACGCAGCTGGAAGTGCAGGCGCAGGTGCCCATTTCTGATGTCACGCAGATTCGCAAAGGTATGCCTACGCAGGTCGACGTCGAAGGCGTCGACGGCCGCAAGTTCGAAGGGCGCGTCGAGCGCATCAACCCGAGCGCGGAACCAGGCACGCGCACGATCAACATCTACGTATCGCTTTCGAACGAGGATATGTTGCTGAAGGCCGGCATGTTCGCGCGCGTGTTGCTGACGGTTGCGCCCGAAGTCGAAGTGCCCGCTCTGCCGCTGTCGGCGGTGCGCACCGAAGCCGCGCAGACCTTCGTGTGGATCGTGGCCGACGAGAAGCTCGCGCGCAGGAATATCGTGGTCGGCAAGCGCGATGAGCGCGCGCAGCTGGTCGAAGTCACCTCGGGCTTGGCGCCCGGCGAAGTCGTGCTTGCGACCAAGTTCGATAATCTGAAGGACGGTCTGGCCGCGAAGGTCATCAGCCAGGCTGCGGACTCGAGCGTCGCCGACGAAGAGCGCAGCGCGCCCGCAAGAAACTAGCGGGGCTGATTTATGTGGATGACACGCGTTTCGATCAATCACCCCGTGTTCGCCACGATGGTGATGGTGGCACTCACCGTGCTTGGACTTTTTTCGTATGCAAAACTCGGCGTCGAAGCGATGCCCGACGTGCGTCCGCCGGTCGTCTCGATCCAGGTCCGTTATCCGGGCGCGTCGCCTGAGCAGGTCGAAAACGATCTCGCGAAGCCGATTGAAAACGCAGTAAACACGATCGCTGGCGTCAAGCGCATCTTGTCAGCGTCGTATGAAGGGGTTTCGTTTTCGTGGATCGAGTTCCGGCTTGACGTCGACACCGACCGCGTTACGCAGGAAGTGCGCGACAAGATTGCGCAAATTCGTGCGGGTTTTCCGCGCGACGTCAAGGATCCGGTCGTGCAGCGTGGGGGCGACGAGAACGACGAGCCGGTCGCCTTCTATGCACTGCTCGGCAAAGGATTGTCGCAGCGGCAGCTGACGACGCTCGGCGAGCAGGTCGTTCAAAAAGGCTTTGAGCGCGTCAGCGGGGTCGGCCGCGTTGCGCTCGGCGGCACCGTGACGCGGGAGATTCAGGTGCGAGTCGATCCGGCCCGACTGACCGCATTCGGACTGACGGTCGACCAGGTCGTGACCGCGCTGCGCAACGCGAACGTCAGCGTTCCGGTCGGCACTATCAGCAACAACACCGTTGAAGCGATCGTTCGCGTAGACGGCCGTATCGACGAGCCTGCGAACTTCGGCAAGATCATCGTCACGCGCAAGAGCGGAGCGCCGATCATGCTGTCGCAGGTGGCCCAGGTGTTCGACACCGAGCGCGAGCGCAATTCGATCGCGCGCATTAACGGCGCACCGGCAATCAGCTTCTACATCTTCAAGGCGCAGGACGCCAACATCGTTCAGGTCGGCGACAACCTGAAGATCGCCGCCGAAGACATTCGCAAGCTGTTGCCCGCCGGCACC
>DATLOA010000055.1:0-5201 GCA_035536515.1 Burkholderiaceae bacterium
ATTCCGGATTCGATATTCGATTCGCTGAAGCAGCGCATGTCGTCAACCGAAGTCGTCGAGCTGGCTGCCGTGACCGCCGCTTACAACATGGTCGCGCGCTTTCTGGTCGCGCTGCAGATCACGCCTGAAGCGTAGACGCTCAGTTTCCAGCTAGTTACCCGCAGTAATACGGTTCTGCTTGACGATCTTCGACCAGCGATCGAGCTCTTTCTGCATGAACGGCTTGAACTCCGCCGGCCCCTGACCGGTGACCGTCATGCCTTGTGCCGCGAGGCGCTCCGCGACTGCAGGGTCCTTCAGCGCCTTTTGCACTTCGTCGTTCATTCGGCTTACAAGCTCGGGCGGTGTTTTCGCGGGCGCGATCACGCCCCAGTAAGCAAGCGCCTCGAAATTCTTGACGCCGGCTTCGGCGAGTGTCGGCGTGTCGGGCAAACTCGGATGACGCTTTGCACCGGTGACTGCCATCGGCTTGACGGTGCCGGCCTTGACG
Source organism: Burkholderiaceae bacterium (assembly GCA_035536515.1). Taxonomy (GTDB): domain Bacteria; phylum Pseudomonadota; class Gammaproteobacteria; order Burkholderiales; family Burkholderiaceae_F; genus JACCZX01. The sequence continues at coordinate 491 of DATLOA010000055.1, forward strand.
TGGGGCAACACCAGAAACACGGTGCCGATGGCCAGCGGCACATGCCCCGCAATCGTGTCGTTCATCAGCGGCCCTCCGCCGCGAAACGGAACGTGCGTCCAAGACCAACCCGCCTGTTGACCTGCCTGAATCATCGCCAGATGACCAAGACTGCCGGTGCCGATCGATCCGATCGTGATTCCCTTGACAGTGCGCGCGTCGGCGGTCACATCGGCCATCTTCGTGTACGGCGCCTTAGCCGACGCCACCAGCGCCATCGGCGACGTGCCGATCAGCGTCACGTGCTCCAGATCTCTTAGCGTGTCATATGCAATGTTAGGAATCAGACTCGCGTTGGTTCCGTGCGTATCGAAGACGACACCGAATGTGTAACCATCGGGCGGCGCCTTCGCGATGGCGTTGGTGCCGATTGACCCGGATGCACCACCGACGTTCTCGACAACGACGCTCTGGCCGAGCTGCTTCGACAAAGGCTGCGCAAGAATGCGTGCGACCTGATCAACCGAGCCGCCGGGTGGAAACACGGCGATCAGGCGGATTGGCTTGTTTGGCCAGGTTTGCGCGCTGCACGGACTGCCGCACAGCACTGCTGCAAGGGCGAGCGCGATTGGACGAATAAAGGCCATGGTGTGTGTCTCCTACTAAGGTGTCGGCAAGCGATGCACTAGAAGATAGCTCCGCGCGCGTCGATGGGCCACACGGCTTCGACGCGGTTGTTGCGTGCGGCAACGATCCAATCGTGCAGGTTAACGGTCGGATCAATATGCCCTGGAATCAGCGGAACCTTGTCGCCCAGCAAAAGATCGGGTCCAACGCCGTTGCGCTCAAGCACAGTGTGCTCGTCGGACACCGCACGCACCTGCCAACCCGCAAACGCCGGTAGTGCCGGGCCGGAGTCGGTGGAAAAACTCTTCAGGCCGGCATCCAGCGTCGCGCGATCGGACTGCCCGTCGTTGCGCCGGCTCATCACCGTCGTCAGGACCATCAGCGACTGTTCAAACGCGGGCCAGGACGCCTCGTGCTCGTTCTTCGCATAGTCGGCATCCATCATCACGTACGAGCCAGGCTGAATTTCGTTGTAGACGCCACTACCGGCTTCGAGCATGAACGTACCGGTGCCGGCACCCGTGATGACGTCGCACCGCAGGCCGACGGCAAGCAGCGCGCTTCGCGCCGCCTGCGCTGACGCTGTTGCCGCGGCGATTGCCTCGCGGCGCTCTGCAACGCTGCGCCGGTGCTGGGCGTTGCCGAAATAGGCGTGCAACCCGCGCAGTGAAAGGCTTGGATGCGAATCGACCGCGTGTCCGAGCGCGACGACCGCGGCGGCATCGGTAACGCCGGCGCGGTCATGGCCGACATCGAGCTCGATATAGACATCGAGCTTCGCGCGCGCCTGCTCGCAAGCGCGCGTCAGTTCATTGACGGCTTGCAAATCGTCGACGCACACGCCGACCTTCGCTCCGGGATAGCCCGCCGCTAACTGCGCTAGCCGCCGCGTCTTGCGCTCGCCAACGACTTCATTGCTGATCAACACGTCAGCAATGCCTCCCGCCAGGAACGGTTCGGCTTCCGATGTCTTCTGGCAGCAAATGCCGATCGCGCCGGCTACGATCTGACGGCGGGCAATCTCGACACACTTATGGCTCTTTGCATGCGGACGTACTCGTACTCCGCGCCCCTGCACAGCGCTCATCAGACGCGCCAGATTGCCTTCGAATCGGTTGAGATCAAGAATTAGCGCCGGGGTGTCCACCTCCATCAGCGCGTCGCCCGCGCGCGCTGGGATCCACCGATCGTTCATGTTTTCAGCCTAAGCACACGCTGAGTCTAGCGACCGGGCGCCCGTAGAATTGCGAAATGACCATCAAGAGCGACAAATGGATACGCCGCATGGCGGCGCAGGGCATGATCGAACCGTTCGAGCCGCAGCAGGTGCGCGATGTTGACGGTAAGCGAATCGTCAGCTACGGCACGTCGAGTTACGGCTACGACATTCGTTGCGCAAGTGAATTCAAGATATTCACCAACATCAACAGCACGATCGTCGATCCAAAAGCGTTCGACCCAAATTCTTTTGTCGATTTGAAAAGCGATGTCTGCATCATTCCGCCAAATTCGTTCGCCCTAGCGCGCACGGTCGAGTACTTTCGGGTGCCCCGGAATGTGCTTGTGCTTTGTCTTGGGAAATCGACATTTGCACGTTGCGGAATTATCGTGAACGTAACGCCGTTGGAGCCCGAATGGGAAGGCCACGTCACGTTAGAGTTCTCGAATACGACGCCGTTGCCAGCCAAGATCTACGCCAACGAAGGATGCGCGCAAGTCATCTTCCTCGAATCTGATGAAGTTTGCGAAACCTCATATAAAGATCGTGGTGGCAAGTATCAGGGGCAGCGCGGGGTAACGCTGCCCAAGACCTAGCATCGATTAATACGACGTCGATAGCGGCTCGATTGGCATGGCATTGGTGTCATCCACGTTGATGCCTTTGGTGGACACCGGCGCGCCGGCGTCATCCATCTGCTCGGCCAGTTCCGTTGAAGACGCAGTGAGCGTTGCGATCGAGTCGGCCACGGGCGGTGCCAGCACGATCGCGACGACAACGACGAAGCCGGCGGCGACGCGCGCAAGTACCAAGCGGCGCAATGCGGCTTCCGACGGCAGGGATTCGAGTGATTTCATGGCTTGCTCTCCAGTTGCCGCAGCACCGCGCCGCGGATGAAAGCAGCTTCAGATGACACGCCCCACAGATGCCCCACGAATTCGCGAACGGGTTGCCCGAACGTGAATATTCGGCGGCCGCGCGACCTGATGGCCGGGCTGCAGCCGACGTGACGGCAAGCAACCGCGCGGATCTGCTAGTTGGCGGCGCGAGCTTCGCCGGCGTTGCGTGCGCGATCGAGGCTGCACGTGCGAGCAAGTGCGCTTCATCGTCGGCGCGGATGGGCCGACGTCAAAAGTCGCGCGCACGTTCGACCTCGGTGTGAATCGCGAATTCCTGTTCGGCGTGGAAGCCGAATTGACCGGCATTTCGCTGCCTGAACCGGAACGACTGCACTGTTTTCTCGACCGTCGCCTCGCGCGTGGCTACATCGGGTGGGCGTTTGATGGCGTCGATGTCACGCAGATCGGGCTGGCCGCCAGGCAACGCCAAGCCGGCGAGACGGTTGATCTCGACGCGTTTCTGGCAAAGCTCTCGCGGATACTTGATCTCGCATCGATGAACGTCATCGCGCGCCGTGCCGGCTTGATACCCGTCGGCGGCCCGGTGACTCCGATCGCCGGAGATCGCGTGTTACTGGTCGGTGACGCCGCGGGGTTGGTCTCGCCTTTAACGGCGGCGGCATTCACACCGCGCTCGAATCGGGCCGCGCAGCGGCGCTTGCGATTGCCGCGGCACTTGCACGCGATACCGGATCCGGACTCACTGCGACCATTGACGTACCGCAGTTTCGAACCAAGCGGCTGTTGCGCTCAGCATTCGATGCGTTTCAGAGCGATTGGCTGTTCGACGCACTCCTAAGCACGGGCGCGTTGTCTGCCGCGGCGCGGCTCATTTATTTCCGCCGCGGATTGCTGTCGGCGCCCGCCTGGAGAGATCTGCTCCGCCGGTAGGGCGGTCCGCATTGCTTCGGAGCGGGGGCCGACAAATGCTCCGGCAACGCTGAAACGCTACGACAGTCTTTGGACTGCGGACATCGCGGCGCTCGAGGTCGGCTCGATCACAGTGACTGCCGGCATCGAGCGCAGCCAGGTCATCTGCCTTTTGGCCAACTGCCGCGTGGCCGCGATGCCGGCTGCACGAAACTCTTCGAACGTACATTGACCATCGACGAAGCGCCATGCTTGTCGGTAGCCGACGCTGCGCATCGATGGCAGATTGGGATGAAGGTCTCCGCGCCCGTGCAGTGAGCGAACTTCATCCATCAGCCCGGCCTGCAGCATCGCATCGAAGCGCTTCGCAATGCGCTCGTGCAATAACGCACGATCGGCTGGCAGCAAGGCGACGGTCGAAAGTTTCAGGGACGCCGCGTCCCTGCCGAGCAGCGTCGACATCGGCGCACCAGCGCTGTAAAAAATCTCGAGTGCACGCTGAATGCGCTGGCTGTCGTTCGGTTTCAACCGCGCAGCCGTCGATGGGTCTACTTGCTCGAGCCGCGCATGCAACGCCGGCCAGCCGATCGCGCGTGCTTCGGATTCAATTTGCGCGCGCATTGCGGGGTCGGCCGACGGCAGGTCCGATAATCCATCGCGGAGCGCTTTCGCATACAGCATCGTTCCCCCGACCAGCAGGGGCAGTTTGCCGCGCGCGCGAATTTCGCCAATCGCGACCGTCGCGTCGCGCACGAAATCTGCAGCCGAGTACGGATCGGCCGGATCGCGGATGTCGATCAGGTGATGTGCAATCGCTGCGCGATCCGCCGTGCTGGGCTTGGCCGTGCCGATGTCCAAGCCGCGATACACCTGCGCCGAGTCGACCGACACGATTTCAAGCGCAACTTTGTCTGCAAGTTGCATCGCGAGCGCGCTCTTGCCGCTCGCCGTAGGGCCGAGCAGCATGACCGCATCGACACGGTCACCCATGGCGCGAGATATCGCCGTCCCTGCGCACCAGCGTGAACGCGATCGCCGCCGACACCAGTCCGCAGGCACAGATCGTTAGTGTCAGCGGATAAACGGTCCCGTTGTAGCTGGCGCCAATCCAGATGCC
>DATLOA010000056.1:0-4107 GCA_035536515.1 Burkholderiaceae bacterium
CCGGCCACCGGCGCGAAGTCCTTCGTCGGGTCATACGGCATCTTCTTCATCAAAGGCACGTTCGACGCGATCGCAGTATTTGAAGTAAACAACAGCGTCTGACCATCCGGCGCAGCACGCACGACTTCCTGTCCGGCGATCGTCCCCTGCGCGCCGGGCTTGTTTTCGACCACAAACGGCTTGCCAAGCGCGGTCTGCAGTTGCTGGCCGATCACGCGCGCAGCAAGATCAGTTGCACTGCCCGGTGGGAACGGCACGATCATCTTGACCGGGCCCTTCGGATAGTCCTGCGCCTGCGCCTGTGAAAACGCAGGCTGTGCGGACGCAGCCAGTGTCGCGACTCCGAGCGCGACAAACACGCGGTCGAGTTTCATGCGGTCTCCTTGGTTTGTGGTTTTTGCAACGCAATAGGCACCTGCACGGTGAGAGCAAGCAAATGAAACGATAGCGCCTTGCCGTGCATGTCCAGATTGAGCGAGTCATTGACGCCGCCGTCGAGCACCTCGTCGAGCACGAAGTTCATGGCGCCGAGCTTCGGCAGCAGATAGCGCGCGACGCGTGAGGGCTTGCGATACGCAAACTGCTGCGCGATGCGCTCGGCTGTTATCTGCTCGACCAGCAGGTCATAGTGACGTGCTTCGTAAGCGATCAGGCTGATGTTGGTGCGATTGCCTTTGTCGCCGGTGCGCGCGTGCGCAATCTCGCGCAGCGGAACAGTGGCGAACGCAGAGGTGTTCATACGAACGCGACACTCGCCGGCACACGCTCGCGCGGCACCAGACACGATTTCTGCGACAAACGCTGTCGCTTGGCAACTCGTACACCACCACCGCCTGCCGGACCGCCAGTCCACAGCGCAGTCAGTTCCCGAAGCATGCGATCAATCTGCGCCGCGTCTTCATGCTTCGCGGCAACGCGCATTCGCACGTCAGTCGCCGCGCCGGTGCGGGTTGCGTTCAGCAGCCGATCGGTGTCGTCACCGAGCACGCTTATCACGCCGATCAGATCAAAGCGCAGTTGCAAATCGCGCCCGACGCGCTTGCCCATCACATCCATCGCGAGCCGCGCACGCGCTTCGGCGCCTTCACCTGCATACGAGATTTCACCCTCGCCGAGCCAGCCGCCGTCGAAGAAGACATTCGCTTTCAATGTCGGCGTGCGAGGATGCCCGCGCACTCCAGTGAGCCGCACTCGATCGCGTCCAACTTCGGCCACTTCGGCGTCGCTGATGTCGGCCACCACGTCGGGCGTCAAATACTCTGCCGGATCATGAATCTCGTACAACAGCTGTTCCTTCACGGTGCGTGCATCGACCAGGCCGCCGGTGTTCGCCGCCTTGGTCACGATGCAGCTGCCATCGGCCGCAATCTCCGCGATGGGAAAGCCCACGTCGTCGAGGCCAGGCACTTCCTTGTAACCGGGGTCGGCGAAATATCCGCCACTGACCTGCGCGCCGCATTCGAGTAAATGTCCTGCCATCGTCGCGCCCGCCAGCTGATCCCAGTCATTCGCGCCCCAACCGAAATGTGCAATCGCGGGCGCGAGTGTCAACGACGGATCGGCTACGCGACCCGTAACGACGATCTGCGCACCGGCGGCGATCGCTTCAGCGATTGCAAACGCACCCTGATACGCATTCGCGCACACGAAGCGGCGCTCGTCGAAGTCGCCGTCTAACGCGTCGCGCACGATCTGACGGCGGTCAATGCTCGAAAGATCATCGCCCTCGACCACCGCTACCCGCGGCACGCGCAATCCCAGCTCGCGCGCCAACCGATGAATCATCGCTGCCGCACCGCGCGGATTCGCCGCACCGAAGTTGCCGACGATCGTTATGCTGTGTCTGATGCAGTCAGCCAAAATCGGTCGCAGCACTAATTCGAGCAGAGCTTCGTAGCCGAGCTCCGGATTCACCTTGCGCGCCAGTTGCGCTAGCGCCAACGTGCGCTCGGCGAGCATTTCAAAAATAATCGCAGCTGGGCCGCCGCGTTCGATCAGCGTGCGCACTACCGGGCCGGGTGCGTCAACACGATCGCCTGAGAAGCCCGCGCCGCAACCGACGGCCAGCGTTTCCGTGTGCTTACCCTGTCGCATCGCGCGAGTTTGCCCGATTTCGGCCATTAAACGCGGCCATCTGGGGCTGACCTGGACGGCGGGCGAGAACAGTGCCGCTTACACCCGCCAAATTTTGCCGTTGCAGTGCGGCAAGCTTTGGCAACATGACGTCGCTAGTTGAACGAGCAGGACAGAATTGAATTTCCAGAACTTTGAGACCGTGCAAGCGCCGCTGCGTAAGGCGCAGCCACCGCCTGTGCCGGTGGCGTTGCGCTTTAGCCATACCGATCTGTTCGGCGAGAAGGTCAAATGGCTCCCGCCGTACCGGCTGGCGCCGTCGTTTGCCAGCGCCGACGGGCAAAGCATCATCTATCGCCGCCGCTCGCAGGTTGTGTTGGCTGGGGAAAGCGGAGAGACGCACGTTAACCAGGCCACGTCGTTCGCGCTCGGTGCAGGTGACACGCGCGTGCGCATCGACGCGCACGGCTATGCGCGGATCGTGCGGCCGACGCGGTCGAGTCAGGCGATCGATCCCGTTTCCAACGTTGTCGATGGCGCCGCCGATATGGAGCGAGGCGCAGCATTGACCGTGTGCTCGCACTTGAACGAGCATGTCGAATCGCTCGCGTTTCCGCACCGCTGGACGCCTTCTCCCGACCAGGTGCTGTTGCCGGTGGCGGCGCGCGCGTTTGCCGAGCCGAAACCCAGACCACCGAGGGCGTCGATCTCCAAGGATCCGCGCGTAAAAGCCGCTGCTGATCCGCAGGAGCTGAACGATTATTTGGATGTGCGTGCCGACTGGCTCGCGCGCCGGCTCGTGTGGGATGCCGCGCAGCGCTCGATCTATGAATTGAAAGAGAAGGCCGAGAGGGGCAACCTAGACGCGATGCGCGGGTATCTGACGAAGTGCCTGCACGACGTACTCTGGCCGTTACCCACCATCATCAGCTACGAGTTCAACGGCCAGCACGAAGCCAGTCTCGAATTCGTTGTGCCTGGCCTTGATGCAATACCGGACCGCGAAGCTTCGATGGCGAGCGGGAACCGGGTCGAAATACGGCGCATGTCGGACGTCTCACACACCAAGCTTCACAATCAGCATGCCCTTGGACTCGTCGTACGGCTGCTCGGCGAATTGTTTGCATCGCTGCCAACCATTGAGTACGTGACTGTTTCCGCTTTGCAGATTCCGGGCAACGGAAAGGCACAACGCTATATTGCTTCCGCCGAGGCCGAGCGGTCGCGTTGGTCCTCGCTGCACTCGAATGGCTCGGTTACTGCTGACCAGGCGATTCGCTGCCTGGGTCAGCTCGGCGCACGCTGCAACCTGACAGCGCTCGGCGCCTTCCTGGCGGTCGAACCGTTCAACTGATCTGCCAACAGCGCCGAACGGCAAGAGTTTCTTTGCGGTTCTCCTTCTATCGGTGGCTGCTAAGCAATCAGTGTGGCAATCCCGCGGTGCGCAGCGCTGCCAAGTATTGTTGGCGCCGGGCCACGAAGGAAGGTTCGTCTGACGTTGCCTCTTTTGTCACTCGCGCTAGGCTGTAGCTGGGTGCGACGCGCAGCAGCTCGGCGAGCGCACCCTTCGCGCAGTTGTCGTCGCCATACATCGTGCATATAGCCGCCAAAGTTTCGTACGCTCGAGGCGATGGGCGCGACGTGCGGACAGCCGACCAAGCGCTCTCGCGCCCTTGACACAAATCGCCTGTGTGCATGTAAGCGACCGCTAGCGTCCGCCACAGATGTGAAAGTCGTGCATCGCGCGGACTTAGCCAGATCGCAGTCTCGAGCGGCTTGATTGCGCGACCGGGATTACCCATTAGGAGATAGGTGACGCCCAACCATTCGTGCAGCTGTGGATCATTGTGTGAGCCGAGCGCCAGTTCTGCATCGAACGCCGCAAGCGCCTCAACATAGCGACCGCGCAAGGCCATGATGGCGCCGAAAATGGTATTGATCTGTGGCTGCCTGGAATTGATCGTCAACGCGCGTCGAGCGGCGGCCTCCGAGCGCTCGAGCGCACCCTCTGGATCGTCCGTCCAAAGCGCGACG
>DATLOA010000057.1:0-3547 GCA_035536515.1 Burkholderiaceae bacterium
AGCGGCATCGTTACCTTGCCGCCCTGCGACATTGCGTCGAAAGCCTTCTTGCCCTCAGCTGCTGTGTCGTAGTTGAGCGTCACCTGGATACCTTTCGGCGCTTCGTACGGCGCCCACGGTCCGGTGTCCGATGCCATCAGCGACTGTCCATCGGCAGTCGTCAGGCATGCATGCATGATGCGATTACGGTAAGCGTCTGGAATATCTTTCTCCATCGGTGAGCCTGCGAAAGGCATCATCTCCAGCTTGCCGCCGAGCGCTTTTTCATAGAAGCGCATCGCGTCTGCGCAGTTGCCGTCAAAGTTCAGGTAGGGATTGATTCGCATCGCATCTCCTTGGTTGGTTTTTGGACGGAAGTTGCAGCGTCCTGCCGGTCCCAGCAGTGCTTGCAGAATACCCGCCTATGCGGGGCGCTGCAGCGAACTTCGCCGCGGCCGTGTTACATCTGCAATCGCAATTCGAGTAGACGAAATGAGCGTGCAATCGACCGGACTCAGTATGCGGTCCGAGTCAACGCACTCAATTGAATGGAATCGCAATGAAACGCACCAGCCAGTTCACACCAACACATGATCTGATGCCGATCAATGATCTGCTGCATGCCGCCGTGATGGGCGGCGCGCTCATGATTAGCTTGCTGGGCCTGGCCGACGAGTTGTTCAGCCTTCGCACCGAGCGCGTGTTCGCATTGGCCGCTTACTTTGCAGTGGTGGCGTCCATCACCTGCGCAACAGTCCTGGCGCAGCCTTCGCTGGCGGCAGTCAGGGCGGCGATGCGCCGCCGCCGTGCAGAGCTCGCGACTACTTAGCTCTGAAGTCGTCGTGACAGTTGTCGCAGCTCTTGGCGGCGGCACCAAATTGCGTCCGAATCGCTGCCGCATCACCGGTCTTGGCGACCATATTCAACTTCGCGACTTCGTCCTGCATCTTCTGTGCAAGTTCTTTGGCCTTGGCTTCGTTCTTGAACAACGCCGGCAACGCTCTCGTGTCGGTCACCATTTCGGTGTTCGCGGCAAACGCATCCCACGGTAGCTTCGATATAGATTCGACTGTTTGCGCGCTTGACTGAATCACCTGCATATTCGGCGTCGGCGCTTTGAGCTGTCCGAAGATGCGGCCCATATGGCTGTTCATGACCGTGAACACCGCCTTCCGATACTTGACCGCGTCTTCCGGCTTCGCGTACTGCGCGGCGACCGGCCAGGCGATGGCAGCCCCTGCCGTAATGCAGGCAGCAACAGCGGCTACCTTCAAATTTCGGTACATCACTTCTCCTTAGCTTTCTTTACAGGGATTCAAAAGCTTAATGCAGCGTTGCGCTCACGCGCGACGTGCAAGCTCGGGTGCTTTCCCTATATAGCCTGCGGGCGTCAAATTCAGCAGCGCGTCGCGCGCTTCTGCGGGAATTGAAAGCCCGCGCACGAATTCGTGCAGGGCGTCGCGTGTGATGCTTTTGCCGCGCGTCAAAACTTTCAGCTGTTCGTACGAATTCTCAACTCCATAGCGGCGCATCACCGTCTGCACCGGCTCGGCGAGCACCTCCCACGCATCATCTAGATCAGCGCCAATTCTTGCCTCGTTGATTTCGAGCTTGCGCAGTCCACGCACGCACGACTCATACCCGATCAGTGAATAGCCGAACGCAACGCCCAGATTGCGCAGAACCGTCGAGTCCGACAGATCGCGCTGCCAGCGCGAAACCGGCAGCTTGTCGGCCATGTGACGCAGCAGCGCATTGGCCAGGCCCAAGTTGCCTTCCGAATTCTCGAAGTCAATCGGATTGACTTTATGCGGCATCGTCGATGAGCCGATCTCGCCCTCCTTTAGCTTCTGCTTGAAATAGCCCAAGGCGATATAGCCCCATAAATCGCGATCGAGGTCGAGCACGATGGTGTTGGTACGCGCAAGCGAGTCGAACAGCTCAGCCATCGAATCGTGCGGCTCGATCTGAGTCGTGTACGCGTTGAACTTCAGACCGAGCTGCTCGACAACCCGGCGCGCGAACGACTCCCAGTCGACGTCCGGATACGCGACAACGTGCGCGTTGTAGTTACCGACCGCGCCGTTCATCTTGGCCAAGAGCATCACGCGCTCGACGGCGTCGATCGCACCGGCAAGCCGCACCGCCACATTGGCGAACTCCTTGCCTACGGTTGTCGGACTGGCTGGCTGACCGTGCGTGCGGGACAGCATCGGCAGATCGGCATGCCGGTGCGCTTGATCGCTGAGCTCGGTGTGCACTCTCCGAAGGTGGCGCATCAGAACCATCCGGCCGCGCTCGAGCATCAACGCGTGCGCGACGTTGTTAATGTCTTCCGAGGTGCATGCGAAGTGAATCAACTCCGAAGCGGCACCCAGCTCAGGGCCGGCGCGCCGCTTGATGAAATACTCGACCGCCTTGACATCGTGATTGGTCTCCGCCTCGATCGCCTTGATTTCGATGCAATCTTCAAGGCTGAAATCGGCGACGAGCCGCTGCAGGGCACTCGAGCCCGCTGCTGGCAACTCGGGCAACCCGGGCAATTTGAGCGTAGAGAGTCCAGACAGCCAAGCGACTTCAACGCGTAACCGTTCGCGCATGAAGGCGAACTCGGAAAAAATGTCGCGCAGCTCAACCGTCTGCCGGCCGTAGCGGCCGTCCAATGGCGAAATGGCGGTCAGCGAAACGAGTTCGGCGGGCACGCTACGTGCGGAATCGTTTGCGAGGGCGTTCTAGTTCGATGCGGGACCAAGGCAGTGTATCAAACGCGCATCGCCGCACTGCGTAATGGCGTGTTGCCACTGCGTTGCGCTTGCCGCCCGCCGCCCGGTCGATATACTGATTTTTCCTTTTGATAACTTCCAACGTGTCCAAGACCATTCGTCTGATCGGCTCGCTTTCCAGTCCGTACGTCCGAAAGGTGCGCATCGTGATGGCGGAAAAGCGCCTTGAGTATCAGCTCGATCTGGAGGACGTATGGTCGCCCGACACATCGATCCATGATGCAAATCCGCTAGGAAAAGTGCCGTGCTTGATCATGGAAGACGGCGGAGCGCTGTTTGACTCGCGCGTTATTGTGGAATATCTGGACACGCTGACGCCAGTGGCGAAATTGATTCCGCCAAATGGCCGAGAGCGGGCCGAGGTGCGCACCTGGGAGGCGCTCGCCGATGGCGTGATGGACGCCGCCATCTTGGTGCGGCTGGAGCAGACGCAGCGTACCGAGGAACAGCAAAGCCAGAAATGGGTCGATCGGCAGATGACCAAGATGCGCTCGGCGATTGCCTCTATGGAAAATGGCCTCGCGGAAAAGGCGTGGTGCAACGGCCACTCCTACTCACTCGCTGACATTGCAGTGGGTTGCGCTCTCGGCTACCTGGACTTTCGCTTCCAGCACATTGATTGGCGGCGTGCGCAGCCCAACCTGGCGCGGCACTACGAAAAACTGGCCGCGCGGCCGTCATTCGTCGACACTCGTCCCCCCGCATAGCTTCAGTTCGCGAAGTCGCCCGCAATCCGGTCGATCGCGTCGGTGCAAAACGCATCGACACCCCAATTCAAAATGGTG
>DATLOA010000058.1:0-2220 GCA_035536515.1 Burkholderiaceae bacterium
TCTTGTACTTCGGCAAGCGCGGTGGAATCGTTCGCTGCGCGCCCCGCGAATGCCAGGATGCGCAGATCTGCGGGCTCGCGCTGATCGGCCCAATTCTGGCGCGCGAGCTTAAGCGCTGCGGTGGCATCTCCCTGCTCGAGCACAAACAGCGCCGCCTCACGTGCGTGCAACAGTTCGTTGCGCGCTTGCGCGGCTGCGAAGCGATCGATCAGCTGCGCCTGCAGTGCGGTGGCGTCGCGCTGCTGTCGGCGCGCGACGATCCAGCGGCGCAGCAGCACCGCGTCGGTCGCGGGCAACGGTGTCAGCAGCGCCTCGGCCTGCGCCCAGCGCTGCTGCGCAATCAATGCGTCGGCGAGTGCGACCGTGGTGTATAGATCCTCGCCCAGGCTGAGCGATGCGGTGTAGCTGCGCACCGCTGCGTCAAGCGAGCCTTGTTGTTCGTGAACCTCGCCGGCAATCGACAGTGCCCAACCGCGCAAAGCCGGGTCCGTGACGGCTTCGAGGGCCTTTAGTGCCTCGGAATTCTTGCCGCTCAGTGCATCGCTGGTCGCGCTGCAAATGACTGCGACCGCCGGCGCGGATTGGCTCAGCGCTTCGCAGTCGGCACGCGCGGCGTCGAGATTGCCGCGCACATGTGCGATCGTCGCGCGCGTGAGCCGCGCCTGCACGTGCTTGGGCGCCTGCTCGAGTGCCCGATCGAGCAGCCCACGCGCAGCGTCGAATCGGTGGCGGCTTTGCTCGATCGTCGCCCGCAGCACGAGCGCCTCGACGCCGATTGCGCCCGTCTCGGGCAGACCTTTCAGCTGCGCTTCGGCATATCCGAGTGTGCGCGGATCACCGCTTGCGCGGCCCGCTTGGATCATTCGCCGCGCGGCGTCGATGCGCTCTATTGGCGAAAGCTGCGCAGCGACTGGCTGCATGCCATGCAGACGTTGAACCGACTGCTTGACCGCGCGCGGCAGCAACTGAGTCTCAACGACCTCGTCGCGCGCCGGCGCCCGCGGTGCGTCGGCACTCACTGCGTGCGTGACCGCCAGCGAGCACAGAATAAAAAACGCCCGGCGCATCAGGGCCGGGCGCTCGATGACTTCGATCAACACGTGTATCTAGATCGCAGTGGGCTCCGCGGTCTCGGTAACCGGCGGCGTAATGCCGCCGATACTACGCGGCTCATTCGTTTCCACGGTCAGTGATGCAATCATCGCTTGAATGAAGGCGATGAGGCCGGCAACGCTGGCCGCCGCCGCCGCGTCCTCCTGCGCCATTGTGTCGATCGGCGGCGGGGCTGGTGGCGGTGGCCCCGAGTCGTCGGAAGACGAGCCGCAGCCCGCCGCAAGCAATGCGATCACGCATGCCGCCGTCACTGCCTTAAATCGGAGAGGCTTCTTCATCGCGGCTCCTTTACTGCGCGCCCGGAAGCGGCGTCGCCAGGTACGGGAACGCGGCGCCGAACAACGCATCGGTAATCACGGTGCCGTTGTCGGTGTAGGCGAGCGCGCCCGAGGGTGCATCGGTTGGCACGCAGCCGAACGCCGTCGGGTTGTTGAGCGTACACAACACGCCCATCGCGACACGCACCGTGATGTCGACAATGTCGTCACCCGGCCGGCGACCATTGGGAAAGCCGGCGTTATCGCCCGCCAAAACACCGAGCGGATTTTGCGAGCCCTTCGGCAGCGCCGCGATCGACGTGTTCAAGCGCAGCATTTCTGACGCAGTCACGGTCGCGGGTTTGTTCAGCCCAGGCACACCGGTCAAGAAAGCAGTGACCAGATCAGCGCGCGGGAACTTGGTCGGTGCGCGCACGCCGGCCGAAGAAAACAGAATCTCGACCAGCGCCGGAAACGTCGGATTCGTTACGTAATCGGCGAATTGGCCGTCGTCCTTCGGCTTCGACGTATTAAATTTGTCCTTGTCTTTCAGTCCGATCACGACTTCGTTGACGAGCGGCATGCCGAGGCGCGACACCTGTACCCATGCGCCGCCTTCTTTCGCGGTAACCGAGTGCCCGGATGGTGGGCTGCCATTCAACAACCTCCCTTGACGCATGCTTGCGGTGGTCCACCCGCCGATGACCGGATCGCCGCCGGCCGTCAGGCACGCCGCTTCGACCTCAAGAATGATGCTGGTGACGTTCTTGTCGATCAGATCGTCGACGCCGCCCGATACCGCCAGCGGATTGAGGTTGAGCAGATCGAACACTTTGCCAAGCGCAATCAC
>DATLOA010000059.1:0-14579 GCA_035536515.1 Burkholderiaceae bacterium
CGACAAGCTTGGGTTGCCCGAGATGCCGCTGTTGCTGTTCGAGTTTCACGGCTCGACAGCGAGCGTGGCCGAGCAAGCAACGATGGTCGAAGCGATCGCACGCGAGCACGGTGCTGCCGCGTTTCAGTGGGCGACGCGCCCGGAAGACCGCACCAAGTTATGGGAAGCGCGGCACAACGCTTACTTCGCGTGCCTGCAACTGAAACCCGGCTGTCGCAGCTTTACCACCGACGTGTGCGTGCCGATCTCGCGGCTGGCTGAGTGCATCGCGGAGACGGTGCGTGACACCGATAAATCTCTCTTGCCGGCGCCAATCTTGGGCCACGTCGGCGACGGCAATTTTCACTGCGCGATTCTGGCCGACACGTCGAAACCGGAAGAGCTGGCGGAAGCCGAGCGCCTGAACCGGCTGATCGTCACGCGAGCGCTGTCGATGGACGGCACCTGCACCGGAGAGCACGGCGTCGGCATGCACAAGATGGAATTTCTGCGGCAGGAGCACGGCGACGATGCGCTCGAACTGATGGCGCGCATCAAGCGATCGTTCGATCCGCTCGACATTCTGAATCCGGGCAAAATCGTGCGGATCTAAACACGGAGCCACCTACAACGGCGTTAGGCTAACTCGCAGCAGCAATACCAAGAGCCGATCGCTGTGTTTCGCTGAGTCCTGCCAGCACTTCGACGGCGTGGTCGTACCCCTGCTGCTCAATCGCGTCGAATTTTGCCCATTGCAGCAACCCTACCCTCTGCAACGGCGGACTGAAGTAGATATCGGTCAGCTGGCGTAGTTGCTGCTGGCGCGATGTGCTGTACAAGATCGTCACGTTCAGCAGGTATGCCGTCAGCGACGGCAGGCGATAGCGACGCTTGTTGCGCGGCCGCAGTCGATCGCGCAGCAGTGTCCAACTGCCGGGGACTTGTTCGAATTCGATCCGGCGAGGATTGCGGGCTCCGAGGTCGACGCCAATCACCGTGCCGACGCCGCGCATGTCGCGCATCAAGTCGACCGGAAAATTGTTGAAGGTGCCGCCATCGCACAACAGATCACCGTCATGCACGACCGGCGGGAGCGCGCCAGGGATCGCGATGCTTGCCAGCAGCGCGTGCGCAAGATGGCCGCTTCGCACCTGTTGCTCGCGCGCCTGCGAGTAATTCGTGGCGACGCAGAAGTACGTCTTCCATAAATCTTCGATTGTGATTTGGCCGCCCGCCAGTTCATCGATCGATTGCTTGATTGCCGAGCGAACACGCCCACCCTTAATCAGCGACACCAGCGGCAACCAGTTGAAGTCACCCGTCGGATTCGTGCTGAAAGCCTTGCGCGCGATATCGATCGCTTGGTTTACCGGCGGATCTGCCGCAACGAGCGCCGCAAGGACCGCACCGATGCTAGTGCCGCCACTGCAATCGATTTCGATCCCGCGCTCCTTCAAGGCGCGCCAGATTCCAAGATGTGCGAAGCCGCGAGCACCACCACCGGCGAAGACAAGACCAACGGCCTTGCGGGCGAGCAGGCGCGCGAGGCGTGCGATATCGCGATCAAGCTCGGGCCTGATATGAACGTGGCCGGTGACCGGACGCCGCGCGAGCCACGCGCTGGTATTGCGCGGCGTCGTCAGATCGGCTGGATGGAGCAGCAGCAGAATCTCGGCTGCTTCGCTGCGCGCCGCGCGTTCCGCAAGGCAGGCCAGTTCTATGGCATGCAGCGCAGGTGGGCGCGCAGCGTCGGCCACGAGGAGCAGCTCATCGCTATAGTTGACGCAGCGGCGCGTCCACGCGCCGGCCACCTGTTCTGCCACCAGCAGAATGAAATCGTGCTCGGCTTCGAGCGCATCGAGTGCGTCAGTGATGCGCGTGTGCGCTCCTGCATCGTCGCTGAGCGCAACCCCCGGCTCACCCAGTACGCGATCCATTTCTGCGGCATCGACAACACACGCACGTCCAAAGCGCTGCAGCTGTTCTGCCAACCGTCGCGCGAAATCGTCGAGCGCAATGCCGTCGGTGACCGGTAGCAAGCCAATCGTGACCGGGGCCGGCACTGGAAGCCGCAAATGCTCGGTCTGCAGGCGGCGAATGATCTGACGTGTGAAGGTAACCGACACCTGCGGACTCAGAGCGAGCAGCTCGTCAAAGTGCCGCTTGTCGAGTTTGACCAAAACCGTTTTTCGCAGCGCGATGACCGTCGCCGTTCGAGGCTCGCCTGTGTAAAGGCTCATCTCGCCTATCACCTCGCCCCGCGACAGCTCGCGCACCATGCGCTGCGCACTTTCGCCGTCGCGCACATAAACACGCAACCGACCGCTGACGCAGAGATAAGCCGAATCCCCCGGCGCACCCTGCTCCATCAGGACCTCACCGCCGGCCAACTCAAGCCACTGCAGATGCTGCTGCAAAAAAGCCATCGCAGCCGGCGCGGCTTCGCCTAATAGCATGGTCAGCTGTTGCGCGAGCAGCGCCGAGCGATGCGGCGGCCTTCGATGTTCTTCAGTCATAGACAAGAGTAGGCCCAGCTGAGGACATGTTCTTCGAGTTCAAGATGAATGCCGGTATGCGCAAGCGCAGGACCCCGCGTGCTGTCCACCACGTCCGTAAAGAGCAGGGCGTGCGCGGTCATGCGAGCGCTTTTAGCCTACCGCGTGCGTGGCTTGCAACTCGTCGCTTAGGGAGCGGACGCGCGACGCGAGTAACAGACTGATGTTCAGCAGCAGCTTGCCGAACACGGCCGGGTGCTCGGCAACCAGCCGCTCGTACTCCGCGCGCTGAAGTTCGAGTAAGAGGGCGTCGCTTTCGGCGATTGCATCCGCGGAGCGCGCGACTCCCGCAAGCAAACCCATGTCGCCGAACACTACGCCCGGCGCAAACGAGATCAGGCGCCTGCCGCCCGGCGCGTCGCCGTCCGTATGCGCTGCCGGCAGCCAGATCCCGATCTGCCCTTGCAACAACACGAACATCGAGTCGCCGGGGTCACCATATCGGAACACCGCTTCGCCTTTCGCGATACGACGCTCGACCATCATCGATGACAGCACTTCGAGCTCGTCGGCATCGAGGCCCGACCCGACCAGCGCTTCTGCGAGCGTCAGCGGCGCGTCATCAAGTGCCGCGCGCGCGACACTAGACAACAAGCGGTCTTCGGCGTGTTCGAGCGCGCGATCTGCATCGGGAAAAAACTGCGCATCGGCGAGCCGGTCGTGCACATCCATGTCGCGGATCATGCGCATGCGCGGGTCCCCGCGCATGCGCAGCCCTGCGAACAGCAGCATCCTGCCGGCACGCCGCACCGCATCGGCCGCGTGCAGCAGCACGCGCGCTCCGCTTGCATCGACCTCGCTGACGCGCTCGAAGTCGATCACGATCTGATCGGAAATGTGAACTAGCCGCTCGATCTCCTCATCGGCCGCTTCGGCGGTGCCGAAGAACAGCGCACCATCAAGCTCCAGCAGCACGATGCGCGCGCCGTGGGTTCGAAGCAGTTCGGCGTCGGCAGCGGGCCGCACCTTGCGCGACGTGCGGCGGTCGGCATGCACGATCTGACGGATCGGCTGCCTGATGTTGCTACGAATGAACATCAAAATAGCGACCAGGACGCCGACTCCAATCGCGAGCGGCAGCGAAACAAAAACGGCGATGCCCGCTACCAGCAGCATGACTCCATAGCTTTGCGCCAGCGCGCGCGGCAAACGCCATCTGAATGTTTGCCGCCACAAAACTCCAGTCGCACGCCGCGTCCACGCGTCCACCAGCGAGTAAGCGACCGCCGCGAAAACGCCGGCCACGGCGGCCATCGGCACAAAGCTCATGTAACGGAGGCCGAAAACAAGCGCGAGCAGCAAGCCCACACCAAAAAAAATCCGCGACATGGCCGTGAGGCCGCCGGCATCGACACTGACCTTGCTGCGACCGACCGCACCTGCGCTTGGCAGTCCGCCCATGAACCCGACCGCAACGTTAGCGACACCTTGCTGCAGCAGTGCCCGCCCGCGGTCGCCGCGCTGATGAGTCAGCTCATCGATGGTCGAACCCGCGAGCGCAGTTTGCAAGCTTGATACAAACGCGGCCGCAGCAGCAAACTGAACCAGCAACCACAACTTATCGCGCAACAGACCGTCGCCCAGGCGCTCAAACAGAGACTCGATCGCGTCGACGCCCGGCCATTCGAAGCGCGGCGCGTTAAAGAGCGGCCCGAGCGCTCCCGCCAATGGCGTGAGCGACAGCACGTGATGCAGTACCGTGGCCGCCAACAACCCCGTCAGGTAGGCCGGCACGCGGCGCGTCCATCGTGGCGGCCGTACTGCGAGCACCAGCGCGGTGAGCGCAACGACCGGAGCGAGTAGCTGCGTGTTGCGCCAGTCGGCAGCACCCTGTCCTGCGGGCAGTCCGAGCAAATGCGGCAGCATCGCCATCACCATCAGTACCGCCACCCCGTTCATGTAGCCCGCATGAACGGGATACGGAACGTAGCGGATCAGGCCGCCGAGCTTTGATAGCGCGAGCAGCACCTGCATTATTCCGGCGAGAACCACGCCGAACGCTATGAATGCTAGGAGTAGCGGTAGGAGCGGTTGTCCGTTTGCCCCAAGGAATCGAGGGTCCACGATCAGCGCACCGATCAGCGTCGGCACCAGCAAGGCCAGCGCCGCGCTCGATCCACTTAGCAGCGGTCCGCGACCACCCGCGACCGCGGTGGCCACGCTCGCCAGCGCGGCCGTGCAAACCCCGAGCACGAATCCGAGTTGCGCCTGCTCGGGTCCGAGACGCGCGAACGCGATCAGTCCGTAGCTTCCCTCAACGGCCAGCAATACGACCGCAGCGGTAAGGCCGCCCAATAGATCGCCGCGCGCAGCGCCGCGCGTCTGAAACAACGACCTCCACCAGTTTGACCCTGCCGCCGCCCGGCTCATTTACGTCCTCAAAAGCGCCAGTAGCGCGCCTCAACGAGTAGTCAACTAGTCGAAAACCGACAGCCGTTGTCGGGTAGCGGTACAACGCTGCAGCATACCAAGGCGCGCGCAACGCACCTATCGGCCGCCAGCAGCGCTAGATCCCCGCCCGACGGAGGCGCAGGAAAGCGTTGACGCAATCGATGCGATTGTCCAAGCTTCGGGGCCGCAGTTCACAAGTGCAAAAGTCCAGCCAGTTTCTCTATCGACCCAGCGCAGGATACGGCTGGCATCTGCAGCTTCAGCGAGGCAACGACCATGCGTCTTCTCACATCTTGGATTCTCTCTCTGGCGACAGTATCGGTCGCGACTTCAGCGCTCGGTGCCGCCGGAACGATCACTACGCAGGTATTGCCGCTGACGTCACCGGTGACGTACAGCACCAATTCGTCGCCGCCGCTCGAAACATACGTTGGATATACGGTCAACTTCACCAACACAGGCGGCAACACAATCAATGACGTGCGTTTCACTTTCGCAGCGTCGGCGACCGATCCGGCCGAAACGGTGGCGCTATTCAATCCCGCAGCTTTGCCGGCGGGCTGCACGCAGACAACTGTTTCGTCGTTCGCCTGTTCGAAAAGGCAACTCAGGAGCGGCGAGAGTTTTTTCAGCCAGTCGATCGTCGTGTTCTTCAGGGCGCCGGTAAAGGTCATCGGCGGCAATGGCGCGGGTGATGCACCTGGCACCGACTTTGTAAGCGTTGGTGGCCAGCTCGTCTATGCGGAAGGCGCTAGCGGTGGGAACCCCCGTCCAAATTCAGAAGTTTCATGGGTCGGACCGACAGTTAGCCTTGGGACGGCCGATCCAGTCAATGTTAGGTCGGCTCTGCCGCAAAGCGGCGGCAAATTCTTTACCGGCGATCGTGCATTAACTGTCGCTGCCGACCCGTTCGCGGCTTCGGTCACCGTTCCGGCGGCACCGACCTATTCGACTGCCGAACTTCTCGAGTCGGATGTGACTTCAAATATGAATTGCACGAGCCACGGAAACTTTCATCGGTGCTTCGGGGTGGATGTCACGATTCCAAATATCACTTTTACCCCGGCCAGCGGCAGCTTTATGACGTTCGTTCTTCGAATCGACGCGTCGAACATTAAAACGGGCACGAAGATTGGCGACGTTCGCATTCAATACTTCGACGGAAATAACACCCTCGACGTCGGAACCTGCGCGAGCGCTACGACTCCTAAGCCATATGGGCCGTGCATCGCCAGAGCCGTGTTTTACAAAAACAAATCCGTACCTGGCTGGACTCCGGAGCTAAGCGGCGACTTCGAGTGGACGCTGCTTAACCTGAGTAATGGGCTGTTCACCTTGTTTTGACACAGATCAGTTGCGGCCGTGGAGCGCTTGAAGTTGCGCGCAGGAGCGCGCAACCGAGACAACGTTCCCTTTCGCGCTATACAGAGCTGAAGCCTCGCTGAGTGCCGCACGAGCATCGTCGAGCTTGCCCGCCAACCTGAGCACCGTGGCGAGTTCAGACAGCGCATCGCCCTGGAGCGACGGCGTTTCTGTTCGTTGGACAAGTTCGACAGCAGAGCGAGCGAGTCTCTCTGCAGCTACCAAGTCTCCAGCACGCGCCAGGATCGGAGCGCGAATTGACTGCCACAGCGCGTGCGAAGAGAAGTCGTCTCGAGCCGTCGCTTGCTCAGCAGCACGCGACACTTCGAGCGCTTCCATATCTCGCCCCTGGTCGCGTATGAGGCGTGATAACAGCGCGGCGATAGTGGACAGGTAATACGTCTCGCCCTTGCCGTGGAGGAATTGGTGGTCGGCACGAAGCTCTGACTCAGCACGGGCGCAGTCTCCGCCCAGAAGCTCGACCTGTGCAACATCGATACCTGTCGACGCAGCTAGCATTCCTTCGCCAAGTTCACGCAAAGTCGCCCGGGCACGCTGGTAAAGCGTGCGCGCGACCTCGACCTCGCCATTCATTGCTCGCAGCTGCGCCAAAATGCAAACAACTTTGCACTCGACTTGGCGATCGACGAGTCCCCCATCGATTAACTTCTCGCACTGTTCGATCGCGCGAAGCACGGGCGTCGGACCGAGCAGTGCCGTATTTGCCATGACGCCACCAATCTTCGCAATCAAGCGACCGTTTTCAACGACGCGGGCGTGCTGAATCGAACGCTCACCCGCCTCGCTTGCCAGCTGGTATCGACCCGCGATGCCATGAATGAGTGCTACGAAACGCCATGCAATGGCAAGCTCGTTATCCGCCTTTTCCCGCTCCAGCAGAGGAACCAGACTTTGCGCCACATTGAGCGCCTCATCGTTCCGTCCAGCGGTGTCAGCGCTATACAAGCCCAAGTACATCCCGATTAACTGACTGGAGGCCTTGATGCGGGCATTCGAAATGCGGTCGGCAATGGCCTGCGCTTCGTGCAACACGGCACGAGCCTCGCCAAATTCACCAAGCCCCATCAACGCTTCGGCAAGTTCCGGCAGAAGTTCGGCTCGCAGCGGGTCTTCGATCGCCACGAGCACAGAGGCGCGACGGAACAGATTTGCCGCCGCATGCATGTCACCTCGGGCCAAGGCACGTCGCGCAGCAGACGACAAGCGGCGCGCCCCGTCGCGCCCGATCGACGCACCAGCCTCATCAATCGGTCCCAATTCACCCAGATACCGGTAAGCCTGCTCCACGTGGTAACCAAGGATCTCCTCGAACTCGCGCGCGCGGTCGACATCTGCGTTGGCCTGATCGGCCCAGCGCACGAACTCGATGTGCATTGTGGCGCGAGCGCGTTTCAGCAGGCCGTTGTAGACCGTGTCACGCACAAGGTGATGATCGAAGCGATAACGCAGGCCAGAATCCGCCGATGTCATCGGTCGAATAAAGTTCTTGCGCGACAATGCGGCAAGTTGTTCGTCGATGCCGCTGCGCAGTCTCGGCATCGCAAGCGTCGCAACGGCGGACTGCGGAAACTCCATCCCGATGACCGCAGCGGGCTCCGCGGTCGCGCGTTCGCCGCGCTGCAGATTGTCCAGACGCGCTTCGAGCAGCGCGTGAATCGTTGGCGGAACTGCAATGGTGGTATATGCGTGAACGCTGGCCCAGCGTTCGCCATCTTTTACCACCGCACCAGTTTCGATCAGCATCGCCAACATCTGTTCGACGTAAAGGGGATTGCCCGCGGCTGCGCTAACGATGCGCCGCATCAGCGTCGCGGGCAGGCGCGCCTCACCCAGCAGATTGGTCACTACTTGCGTTGCGGCCGCGTCGCCGATCGCGTCAAGTACCAATCGGTCCGAGCGCTCGCGTTCGCCCCATTGCGGCCGCTCTTCCAGCAAATCGCGTCGCGCTGTCGTTATCAGCAATACCGGCGAGTCGCCGATCGTCTCGAGCATGTTTTCGAGCAAATCGAGAAACGCGGGTTCGGCCCAGTGAATATCGTCGAATAGCGCGAGTACCGGGCCCTGCGCCGCCAGAACCTGCATTAAACGGCGCGCACCCCAATAGATCTCGTGCAGTGGAAATGTTGCGGGGCTAAGTCCTACAGCCGACGCGATGCGATCGGCGACGGCAGCATCACCGGTGCAGACGAGCAGTTTGTCGCGCGCGATGTCCGGCGTGTCGTCGCTGCGAATCGCTGCGGCTGAAAACACCATCTCGCGCAAAGGCCAGAACGTTATTCCATCACCGTACGCAAGACAGCGTCCGCAAACGATACGTCCGGGGCTGGCGACCCGTTCCATCAGCTCACGCACCAGCCGCGATTTGCCGATACCAGCATCACCGATGACCGTCAGCAACCGTACCTTGCCTTCGGTCCGTACTGCATCCCAACTCGATTGCAGGGTAACCAGTTCTTCATCACGCCCAACCACGGGCGTGTCATGCCGGCGCACGTTGCCCTCTTGACCCTCCTGTACGGACAACAATCTGTATGCAACAACCGGGTGTGATTTGCCCTTCAACGTCAGTGGTTCGACGGGCTCCGCTTCGACGGCGTCGCGCACGAGTTGGTACGTCACCTCACCGATGTAGATCTCGTTTGCTGGGGCAGCCTGTTCAAGCCGGGACGTTACGTTGACAGCATCCCCGGTCGCGAGCTTTTGGTCGGCCGTCGGGTCGTCGATCGCAACCACCTCGCCGGTGTTCACGCCGGTGCGATTTGCCAGCACAACACCGAAGCGTGCACCTAAAGACTCGTTTAGCCCGCGCAGCACTGACCGCATGCCTATCGCGGCCCGCACCGCCCGCAGCGCATCGTCCTCATGTGCGCGCGGCAGACCAAACACGGCCATGATGGCATCGCCGATGTATTTTTCGATCTTGCCGCCGTGACGCACGATCTCGGCAGCCATCGCGTTGAAATAACGCTCCTTGACCTCGTGCAACGCTTCGCTGTCCAGGCGTTCGCCAAGCGCCGTCGAATCCTTCAAGTCGCTGAAGATCAGCGTCACAGTCTTGCGTACTTCGTGCGCCGGCGGTGTCTCGACGCTGCTCAGCGGCGCTCCGCAGTAGCCGCACAATCTGAACCTAGGTGGATTCTCTTCGTTGCATTTTGGGCACCGGATCATCACCCGCGCGACCCCCATGTCGGGAAATCTTCAACGAGCGCCGTGTGGGTGACGACTTGCTGACCGTTCCAGAGGTGCAGCTGAAAGGCTGAAGGTTCGAACGTGAAGCGAACGTCAGCGCCCGGGGTCAGGTCAAGCGTAAGTTGGTGCGCTGTGCTCGGACACACCGACGCGATCGTGCCCGCGAAGCGCGCCTGAATCGTTCGATGAAAGTGGCCGCTTATGACGCATTGGACATGGCGATGCCGCAAAATCACTGCTGCTTCGCTATCCGGGTCCGCAAGACTCATTCGATCCATCACCGTCAATCCGGTCGAAAATGGCGGATGGTGTTGCGCGATGATTGCCGGACGGTCCGACTCGCCTAAAGTCCGGTCCAACCATTGCAACCGTCGTTCGCACAGTGTGCCCCCAGGGGCGCCAGGCACGGTCGTGTCCAGCACGATCAGCCGTACGTCCAAATCGTCCACTGCGTACTGAAAGAACTCTTCGTTGCGGGTTAGCACCGCGTACTTCGGAAACACGCTCTGCAGAGCCTGGCGCTCGTCGTGATTGCCGACCGCGAGGTAAAGCGGCATTTGCAGTGGAGCCAGAAGCTCAGCCAACAGAGCATATTCCTCGGCGCTGCCGTGATCGGTTAGATCGCCGGTTGCCACAACGACATCCGGCGGTCGCGGCAGGGCGAGAATCTTGCGCACGCACCGCTCCAGCATGCGCGCCGTATCAACTCGACCATAAGCAAGCGCGCCCCCGCAGACGACGTGCGGATCGCTGATCTGGCACAGCAGCATTACCGCATCCTTTGGACGGTGCGAAGGTCGCGAAGCGTAGCCTATGCGACTGATCGGTGATCAAGCGTGATACCTTGCGCGAATGAACGCCCCGTTGCGGCAACAGCCTGCCACGCGCCTGCTCGCCGAGCGCATTCCGCTTGAAGGCACCGGCGCCGTTGATGTCGCCCGTCAGCGCGCGGTCGTCGCGGCGCTGAAGTCATTCTTGCCCGAGCACTGCGTTTTATGGCGCGAAGAAGATACGCGACCGTACGAGTGCGACGGGCTGACGATGTACCGTCAATTGCCGATGATCGTTGCGTTGCCGGAAACGGAAGACCATGTCGCGCGCATCGCGCGGGCATGCTTCGAGATGCGGGTGCCGATCGTGCCGCGGGGCGCCGGAACGGGGCTCTCGGGCGGTGCGCTGCCGCATGGCCGCGGGGTCTTGCTGTCGCTCGCAAAGTTCAATCGCATTCTGAAAATCGATCCACTTGCGTGTACTGCGGTAGTGCAGCCCGGCGTGCGCAATCTCGCGATCTCGGACGCAGTCGCGCATCTCGGCCTTTACTACGCTCCCGATCCGTCGAGCCAGATCGCATGCACGATCGGCGGCAACATCGCCGAAAACTCGGGTGGCGTGCACTGCCTCAAGTACGGTTTGACGCTGCACAACGTGCTGCGTGTGCGTGGTGTTACGGTTGAAGGCGAAGTCATTCAGGTCGGCTCGGAAGCGTTCGACTCACCTGGTCTCGATCTGCTGTCGCTGGTTATCGGGTCCGAAGGCATGTTGCTCATTACGACTGAGGCAACGGTGAAGCTGTTGCCAAAGCCAGTCTGTCAGCAAGTGGTGATGGCCTCGTTCGATGACGTCGGCAAAGGCGGCGACGCAGTCGCCGCGGTGATCGCTGCCGGGATCATCCCGGCGGGCATGGAGATGATGGATCGGCCCGCAGTGGCTGCCGTCGAGCCGTTCGTCAACGCCGGCTATGACCTGAATGCCGAATCGATTCTGCTGGTCGAGTCCGACGGCACGCGCGAAGAAGTCGATGAGGAAATTGCGCGCATTGAAGTCGTGCTTAAAGAAAACGGTGCGACGCGGCTCGAAGTGTCGCAGTCAGACGCCGAACGATACCGTTTCTGGGCCGGTCGCAAAGCGGCATTTCCTGCAGTCGGCAGAGTATCGCCCGACTATTACTGCATGGACGGCACGATTCCGCGCAAGCGTCTGGGCGAAGTGCTGCAAGCGATCGGTACGATGGAAGCGAAATACGGCTTGCGCTGCGCAAACGTATTCCACGCTGGCGACGGCAATTTGCATCCGCTGATCATGTTCGACTGCAACGATCCGGACTCGGTGCTGCGCGCCGAACAATTCGGCTTCGAAATCCTCGAGCTCTCGATTGCTGTCGGCGGTACCGTGACGGGCGAGCACGGGGTCGGCGTCGAGAAGATCCATCAGATGTGCCGGCAGTTCGACGCAGTCACGCTCGAATCTTTTTTTGCGGTCAAGCGCGCGTTCGATCCTCCCGGATTACTGAACCCCGGCAAGGCGATTCCGACGCTGACGCGCTGCGCCGAGTACGGCAAGATGCACGTCCACGGCGGGCAGCTGAATTTTCCAGATCTGCCGCGATTCTGATGGCGGTGGGTTCAAACGGAGTCTTGCGCTCGTTGCAGGAGCGCGTGCGCTCTGCAGTCGCTGCGGGCACGCCGCTCGTGATCCGCGCGGGCGGCACGAAGAATTTTTACGGAAACGCAACCGGCACCAAGTGTGACGTGCTAGATCCGCGCGTGTACCGCGGAGTGAAGGACTACGAACCTACCGAGCTGGTGATCACCGCTTGCAGCGGAACCGCGCTGGCAGAAGTAGAAGCGACGCTGGCGCAGCACAATCAGATGCTTGCATTCGAGCCCCCGCACTTTGGCGCTGCAACCTTGGGCGGCGCGATCGCAAGCGGGCTTGCCGGTCCACGGCGCATGGCTGCCGGCTCTATCCGCGACTTCGTGCTCGGCACCACGTTGCTGGACGGCCGCGCCAATGTGCTGACTTTCGGTGGCAACGTGATGAAAAACGTCGCCGGCTACGACGTTTCGCGCGCGCTTGGGGGCTCGCTTGGCACGCTCGGCCTGATTCTGGAGGTCTCGCTGAAAGTCATGCCACGTCCCGCGATGGAGCAGACGCTTCGCTTCGAATTGCCGGAAGCCGACGCGATTCGCTGCACCAATGAATGGGCCGGGCAGCCGTGGCCGATCTCCGCGACGGCGTGGTGCGACGGTAGGCTGTCAGTGCGATTGTCCGGAGCCGCCGCCGGAGTACGCGCCGCGCAGGCAAAGCTCGGCGGTAATGTGGTGACAGACGCCGAGCCGTTCTGGATAGCGCTGCGCGAGCAGACGCACGGCTTCTTCAACGGCACTGAAAACACAACGCTGTGGCGGCTATCGGTGCCGCCCACCGCAATGCCATTGGATCTCGGCGCGACCCTGCTCGAATGGCGCGGCGCCCAGCGCTGGATCTGGTCCTCCAACTCAACCGAAGTCCGCGCAAAGATTCAAGCCGTCGGCGGTCACGCCACGGCGTTTCGTCATCACCGTGGCGACGTTTTCCATCCGCTGGCGCCGGCGCTTTCACGAATACACCTGCGTTTGAAAAAAGAATTTGATCCAGCTGGCATCTTCAATCCGGGCCGCATGTATCCCAACTTCTGATGCAAACCGCGCTTGCCGATTTCATCAAGGACACGCCTGAAGGCAAAGAGGCAGATTCAATTCTGCGTAAGTGCGTGCATTGCGGCTTCTGCACCGCGACGTGTCCGACATATCAGCTGCTCGGCGACGAGCTCGATGGACCGCGCGGCCGCATTTATCTGATCAAGCAAGTGCTCGAAGGTCATGAGGTCACCGCCAAGACGCAGCTGCATCTGGATCGCTGCCTGACGTGCCGTAATTGCGAGACCACGTGTCCGTCGGGCGTGAAGTATGGCCGCCTTGTCGATATCGGCCGCAAGATCGTTGACGACAACGTGCCACGCGGTCCGGGCGATCGCCTGGCGCGCATCGCGCTGAAAGAAGGAGTTACCAGCCCGCTGTTCGCGCCGGCGATGCGGGTCGGGCAAGTCATGCGGCCGTTGCTGCCCAAAGCGTTGCAGAACAAAGTCCCGCGGCGGCAGCACGTGGGACGCTGGCCCGCAAGTTCACATCAGCGCAAGGTGCTGCTGCTGGAAGGGTGTGTGCAACCCTCGATGGCGCCGAATATCAACTCCGCGACCGCGCGCGTGCTCGACGCACTTGGCATCGAAACGCTGCGCCCCGCGGCGGCGGGCTGCTGTGGGGCTTTGCGCTACCACCTGAACGATCACGACGGCGGACTTGCCGACGCGCGGCGCAATGTAGATGCATGGTGGCCGTACGTTGAACACGCAGCGGAAGACGGACTCGCTGCGATCGTGATGAATGCAAGCGGCTGCGGCGTGCAGGTCAAGGAGTACGGCTACCTGCTCACGCGCGATCCGAAATACGCGGCCAAGGCACGGCGGATCAGTGAGATGACGAAGGACCTCGCACAATTTCTGCCGCCATTTGTGGCCGAGCTGCAAGCAAAGATCGGAGCGGCGGCAAATGGCACCGTGACTTTCCATCCGCCGTGCACGCTGCAACACGGACAGCAGATTCACGGCGCGGTCGAGAAACTGCTGGCGTCGCTCGGCGCCGCGTGCAAGCCGTTTGCCGAAAGCCACATGTGCTGCGGCTCAGCCGGCACATACTCCGTATTGCAGCCGGAGCTCGCCTATAAGCTGCGCGACCGCAAGCTGGGCCATCTTGAAGCGACGCGCCCTGATGTCATTCTGTCGGCCAATATCGGATGCATTACTCATCTCGCGAGCGGAACCACAACGCGCGTGATGCACTGGATTGAATGGCTCGACGAGCGGCTACAGCACGCCAGCCAGGTCGACGCGAACACCTTGCAGCCCGGGTAGCGTAATGATGTCGGGCGTTTCGAATGCACTGACATCGCTGTATTTGTCGCCGCGCGGCTTGCGAAAACGGCGCAGAGAGCGCGCGGGCAGATCGAGAATCCAGTACTCGGGCACACCGTGCCTTGCATAAAGCGGACCTTTGACGCGTACGTCGTAATCCAGCGTCGTGTCGGCGATTTCAACGACGAGTAGCGTGTCGGCGCCGGTCGGTAGCGCGGCTGCATACAAACCGCCGCGCGGCTTGCAGACGGCCAGATCGGGTTTGAATTCGGTCATGCCGTCCAGCCGAATCGCCTGCCGAGACGACACAATCGCGCGATCGCCGATCGCTTCACTCAGCAGGCGACAAAGGC
>DATLOA010000060.1:0-5051 GCA_035536515.1 Burkholderiaceae bacterium
GATGAGTCTTTTGCGCGTAGAAGGGCTCAAGCGAAGCTTCGGCGGCGTGCATGCGGTCGACGGCGTTTCATTTGCTCTGACGGCCGGCGAAGTGGCGGCACTGATCGGACCGAACGGCGCCGGCAAATCGACGTTGTTCAACGTGATCGACGGCCAGCTTGCGCCGCAGGCAGGCAGGGTGCTGTTCAACGGTGAATCGCTGACGCCGTGGTCCACTGCCGAGCGCACGCGGCGTGGCATCGGCCGCACGTTCCAGGTGGCGCAGACGTTTGCGACACTGACCGTCTTGCAGAACGTGCAGTTGGCATTGGTCGCGGCGCACGGCGGTGCCTTGGGCGTCAGCGACCTGCTGTGGAACTTGCAGTCGCAGGCGGCGAGCGCGTTGCTCGCACAAGTCGGGCTGCAGCAGCACGCCGATGCCGCCGCCGCAAGCCTTGCGTACGGCGACATCAAGCGGCTCGAGCTTGCGCTGGCGTTGGCGGCGAAGCCGCGCCTGCTGCTGATGGACGAGCCGACCGCGGGAATGACGGCAGCCGAGCGCTTTGCGTTGATGCGAACGATCGTCGCACTCGCGGGCGAGAGCAACATGGCCGTGCTGTTTACCGAGCACAGCATGGACGTTGTGTTCGGCTTCGCGCGCCGAGTCATGGTGCTGTCGCGCGGCCGGCTGATCGCCGACGGCGTGCCCGAAGCGGTGCGTGCCGACACCGAAGTTCAGCGCTTGTATCTGGGGGAAGAAGCGTGAGCGCAGCGTTGGAGTTGCGGAGCATATCGGCGTGGTACGGTGATGCACGCGTCATCAGCGATGCGAGTCTCACGGTTTCGAAGGGCGAGGTCGTGGCATTGATCGGGCGCAACGGCGCAGGCAAAACCTCGCTGTTGCGCGCAGCGGTGGGGTTGATGCCACGCTGCACCGGCAACGTCCTGATCGATGGAATCGACGTGAGCCGGCTGCCGCCGTTTCGCCGCGCCAAGCGGGGTCTCGGCTATGTACCGGAGGACCGCCGCATCTTCACCGATTTGTCGGTGGCAGAGAACCTGCGCATCGCGGCTCGATCGGCGGATGGTGGACTGACGGAGGACGACTTGCTCAAGCTCTTCCCAAACCTTGGTGACATGCTGCTGCGTTCCGCGAGTGCGATGAGCGGCGGCGAGCAGCAGATGCTTGCCGTGGCGCGTACGTTAGCCGCGAATCCGTCGGTTGTGCTGCTCGACGAGCCCTCCGAAGGCATCGCGCCGTTGGTCGTCGCCAAAATGCGCGAAGCGGTGCTTGCGATGAAGTCGCGCGGCGTCGCAACGCTAGTATCCGAGCAGAACGTGCGCTTTGCTGCGGCAATCGCCGATCGCGCAGTTCTGATCGATCAGGGCAGGGTGGTCGGCGAAGCGACACGGGCGGAATTGCTCGAGCCGAGCGAGTCGGTGCAGCGGGTGCTGGCGCTCAGTGCTGCACCTACAATCCATCCATGATCATTGCGTCGCTGCTCGACACCGATTTATACAAATTTACGATGATGCAGGTGGTGCTGCATCATTTTCCAGGCGCGAGTGTGGAATATCGATTCAATTGCCGGAATCCCGGCATCGACTTAGTGCCGCACATCGACGCCATCAACGAACAGATCGAATCGCTCTGCACGCTGCGGTTCACCGAACTGGAGCTGCAGTATCTGCGCGGGTTGCGCTTCATCAAAAGCGATTTCGTCGATTTTCTCGGTTTGTTTGAGCTAAACACCAAGTACATCACGGTGAAACCTTCGCCGTTCGCCAATGGCGAAATCGACATCGTGATTCGTGGCCCGTGGCTGCATACGATATTGTTTGAAATTCCCGTGTTGGCGATCGTCAACGAGGTTTACTTTCGCGCGCTGCAGAAGCCCGCTGACTTCGACGAAGGGCGGCGCCGATTGCGTGACAAGATCGCATTGCTGAACGACGACGCATCACTTGAAGGCGTGCGGATCGCTGACTACGGCACGCGCCGCCGGTTCTCGCGCCACTGGCACGAAGAAGTGCTGCTGCAGCTTCGAGCCAAGCTCGGAGAAAAGCTCGCGGGCACTAGCAACGTCATGTACGCAGCAAAGCATGGCATGACGCCTTTGGGGACGATGGCGCATGAGTATCTGCAGGCGTGCCAGGCGCTCGGTCCGCGGCTGCGCGATTCGCAAACCTTCGGCTTCGAGATGTGGGCGCGCGAATATCGCGGCGACCTCGGCATCGCGTTGTCTGACGTTTATGGCATGGACGCGTTTTTGCGCGACTTCGACATGTACTTCTGCAAGCTGTTCGACGGCGCGCGTCATGATTCGGGGGATCCGCTGGCGTGGGGCGAGCGCCTGATCGCGCACTATCAGCGCAATCGGGTGGATCCGCGCACCAAGACGCTGGTGTTCTCTGACTCGCTGACGATTCCGAAAGTGATCGAGCTTTATCAACGCTTCCGGGATCGCGCGCGCAGCGCTTTCGGTGTCGGTACAAATTTGACCAACGATGTCGGCCACACGCCGTTGCAGATCGTGATCAAAATGGTCCGCTGCAACGGTCAGCCGGTCGCAAAGCTGTCGGACTCGCCCGACAAGAACCTGTGCGACGATAAGGCGTACTTGGCGTATCTGCGCCAAGTGTTCGATATCCCACCTGTCCCTGCAACTTGAACCGTTGATGCTGCGCCTGTCCCGGCGTGCCGATTCGCTCGGCACTGAGAATGCGTTCGTCGTGCTGGCCGAGGTTAACCGGTTGATGCGCGAAGGGCAGGACATCGTCTCGTTTTGCATCGGACAGCCCGACTTTCCGACTCCGGCGCACATTCAGGATGCTGCGGTTGACGCGGTGCGCGGCGGCAAACATGGCTACACGCCGTCGGCCGGCATCGACGAACTGCGCGCGGCTGCTGCGAAGTCGATGGGCGCCCTACGGGGGCTGGACATCACTGCCGAAGAAGTCGTCGTCGGGGCAGGCGCCAAACCGTTTATCGGTTACACGGTTGCCAGCGTCACCGATTACGGTACCGGCGACGAAGTCATTTTTCCGGTGCCGGGGTTCCCAATCTACGAGTCGCAGGTCGTTGCTAACGGTGCGGTGCCGGTGCCGCTTCCTCTATCCGAAGCGCGTGGATTCGCGTTCGACCCCGCCGAGTTGGCGGCGCGCATCGGACCAAAGACGAGGCTGCTGATTCTGAACACGCCGCACAACCCGACCGGCGGATTGTTGTCGCGCGCCGATCTAGAAGCGATCGCGCACGTGCTGCAAGCGCATCCTCAAGTCTGGATATATGCCGACGAGATTTACAGCAAATTGGTGTACGACGGCGAGTTCAGCTCGATCGCGGCGTTGCCCGGCATGCGCGAGCGGACAATCATTTCCGATGGCGCGTCGAAGACGTACGCGATGACCGGATGGCGCATTGGCTTTGCCGCCAACAAGGCCCTCGCGCCTGCGTTCACGCGCTGGATCACGAACACCGAATCGTGTGCGTCGCAAATAAGCCAGTGGGCAGCGGTGGCGGCTTTAACCGGCCCGCAGCACGAGGCCGAACGCATGAAGGAAAGCTTTCGTACGCGCCGAGATTTGATCGTCGGACTGTTGAACGATTTGCGGGGTTTTCGGTGCGCGCCGCCAGGCGGCGCGTTTTATGCCTGGCCCAATGTCACCGAAGCATGCGCCATCATTGGCGCGAAGGATTCTGAAGAGCTACGCGTGCGCCTATTACACGATGCCGGCGTCGCGGTGCTCGCCGATATTCACTTCGGTCCGCGAGTCGAAGAAGATGGGCAGCACATCCGCTTTTCGTACGCGGCGAGCGAGGCGGCGATCAAAGACGGCGTGCGCCGGATCGATGCGTTCATGCGCAAGGCGCGAGGCTAGTTATGGTGAACCACGGTGCTTACGGTTTGGCTACCGTTTTGCTGCTCTCACCATCGATTGCTTCCGCGAGTGCCGTCGCTTTTGCAGGACCGATTTTTGCTGGCATTCCGGTTGAATTCATTTTGTTTGCAGTCGTCTTGCTGGGTGTCGCACTCTTTCATCACTACACGTTTCCGATTGCCGCTGGCGGCGCGCTGGTAATCGCGCTATACAAAATCTTCTTCTCGCCATTCAAGAGCGGCTCTGGCTGGAGCGGGTTTGGCAGCCATCTGAGTCATGAGTGGGTGATCCTGGTCAACTTGTTGCTGTTGCTGCTCGGCTTCGCGCTGCTTGCAAAGCACTTTGAGGACAGCCACGTTCCCAATGCGCTGCCACGCATCCTGCCCGACGACTGGAAAGGCTGTTTCGTGCTACTTGCGATCGTGTTCGTGTTGTCGAGCTTTCTCGACAACATCGCGGCCGCGCTGATCGGTGGGGCGATGGCGCATACGGTGTTCCGCGCCAAAGTCCATATTGGTTATCTGGCGGCGATCGTTGCTGCGTCCAATGGGGGCGGCGCGGGTAGCGTGATCGGCGACACGACGACGACGATGATGTGGATCGCTGGCATCGGGCCTCTCGAAGTTGCGGAAGCGGCCATTGGCGCCACCGTTGCGCTCTTCATCTTCGGCATTCCGGCATCGTTGCAGCAACAGCGTTATGGGCCGATCCAACGCGATGTCGACGCCAGTCTCACCATCGACTGGGTCCGCGTCGGTGTGGTTGCATTCATCCTCGTTGCAGCGGTCGTCGTCAATATCACGATCAACGCTCGCTTTAAGCAACTCGCAGACTTGTTTCCGTTTCTCGGCGCCGCGGTGTGGGCTGCACTCCTGCTCGCCGCGCCGTTGCGGCGACCTGACTGGGTGTTGGTACCTGGCGCGTTGAAAGGCTCGCTCTTTTTGATTTCGCTGGTGCTGGCGGCGTCCATGATGCCGGTGGATCAGCTGCCGCTTGCTTCCTGGCAGACCGCGCTCGGCTTGGGATTCCTTTCGTCGGTGTTCGACAATATTCCGCTCACTGCGCTCGCGATTCGCCAAGGCGGGTACGACTGGGGATTTCTTGCATACGCAGTTGGCTTCGGTGGCTCGATGATCTGGTTCGGGTCATCGGCCGGTGTCGCTCTCTCAAGCATGTATCCGGAAGCGCGC
>DATLOA010000061.1:0-5770 GCA_035536515.1 Burkholderiaceae bacterium
TCACAACCTTACTTTCGCCGCTTTGGCCAGAATCAGCGGCTCGAGCACGGGCCACACCGTTTGCAGAATTCTTGCCTGCGCTTGTGCGCTCGGATGAATTCGATCGGCCTGGAAAAAATCCGCTGAATCCGAAAAGCCTTCAAGCAAAAAAGGCACCAGCGCTGCGTTGTACTGCTTGGCGACGTTTGCAAACGCGCCGTAGAAGCGCTCTGTATATTCGCGACCGTAGTTCGGCGGTATCCGAATGCCGGTCACAACGACCCGTGCTCCCGCCGCCTGACTCGCGCGTACCATTGCCGCGAGATTGTCCTGCATGCGTGCAACAGGCAATCCACGCAGCCCATCGTTGCCGCCAAGTTCGATGATGACGATCGACGGCCGATTCTGCTTCAACAGCGCCGGCAATCGCGAACGCCCCCCGCTGGTGGTATCGCCACTGATGCTCGCATTGACGACCGTATAATTCGCGCCGCTCTGCTGCAATCGGTTTGCAAGCAGCTGTACCCAGCCTTGGCCGCGCTGTAACCCATACTCCGCCGATAGGCTATCGCCCAGCACGAGAATCACCGGGCGCCCGTCGCCGACAGCGTTGCTCTTGCTTAAAGCGCCGAGCGCAAGCGTCGACGCTACGGCGCACCCAACCGCCAGCTTGATGGAATGAATCAGGACAATTCTGCGCACGAGATGAATGACGGCAAAAAAAACGCGGTCGAGGCGCGCAATCTCGGCAAGGTCGTGCAAGACGCTACGGGCAGCTTGACCATTTTGGATGATATCAATCTGACGGTTGACTCCGGCGAAACAGTTGCCATCGTCGGCGCTTCGGGCTCGGGAAAATCCACACTGCTAGGACTGCTTGCAGGGCTCGACGTTCCGACAGCAGGCTCAGTAAGCATCTTCGGCAAGGACTTGTTCGCACTTGATGAAGATGGCCGGGCAGCATTGCGCGCGGAATCCGTCGGGTTCGTGTTTCAGTCGTTTCAATTATTGCCGCATCTGGATGCGTTGGAGAACGTCTTGCTGCCGCTTGAGTTGACTGGACGATCGCCCGACGATGCGTCCCCGGTCGACGCCGCGCGGCAGCTGCTACAAAGGGTGGGTTTGGGCGAGCGGCTATCGCATTATCCGAAATATTTATCAGGAGGAGAGCAGCAAAGGGTGGCGCTGGCGCGGGCGTTCGTGCTGCGTCCGCCGTTGCTGCTGGCAGACGAGCCGACAGGCAGCCTGGACGCGCGCACCGGAGAAGCGGTGATCGACCTGATGTTTCAACTTAATCGCGAGCGTGGCTCGACGCTGCTGCTGGTGACGCACGATCCCGATATCGCACGACGGTGCGGCCGTCAGGTCGAGCTGCACGCCGGTCGCGTTGTCAACGCTCCATGAAAAATGCAACGCCGGCCACGTCAGCTCGATCGACGCAGCTCGCTCAATTGCTCGGCTGCTCGCAGCGCCACGTCACCGGCCACCAATCCCGCGTCACTCTCGCCGGCGCGGCCGTGCAGCCAGACCGCAGCCAAGGTCGCCTGCCGAATCTCGAACGCTTGCGACAGCAGGCCCCCAATGAGTCCCGCCAGTACGTCGCCGGTGCCGGCAGTTGCGAGCGCCGGACTGCCCGTGGGGTTGATGGCACAGCGGCCGTGCGTATCGGCGACGATCGAACCCGCACCTTTCAACACCACAATGCTGCGGTGACGAACAGCGATTTCGCGCGCTGACGCAACGCGATCAAGCTGTATATCGCCTACAGGGACGTCGAGCATTCGCGCCGCTTCGAGCGGATGCGGTGTCAGCACCGTCGGAGCGCTGCGCGCAGTTAGGCACTCTGCCAATGCTGGACCGCGCGCCAGCAAGTTGAGTGCGTCGGCATCGATCACCAGCGGCGCGTCACTATCGAGCGCCCACTGCAGCGCACGCCGTGCCGCGTCGTCAGTGCCGAGGCCGCATCCAATGACGATGCACTGCGGATTGTCGATCGATGCCGCCGGCTTGAACATCAGCTCGGGCTGCATCGGATCGAACCGCAGCTCGGGCGCACCGATGCAGTCGACATATACGCGCCCCGCGCCAATGCGGAGCGCAGCGCGCGCGGCTAGCAGTGCGGCGCCAACCATGCCGGCGTTGCCGCCGATGATCAACGCACTGCCGTAGCTGCCTTTATGCGTATTGCGGCGACGTGGCGCGCTGATCTGCGAAAAGTCTGCGGGATCCGTCAGCGTAGTTCGCGTGGCAGTCGATTGCGTGCCAAGCGCGTCGACAGAGACGTGGCCCGCGGCGTCGGTGCCGTCCGCGGTATGCAGCCCGGGTTTGTCGGCGATGAACGTGATCGTCTCCGAAGCGTGGACACCTTCGACTCCGCCGATCCAGCAGCCGCGGTCGGCTTCAAGTCCGCTTGGAACGTCGACCGCGATCACGCGTGCACGCTGTGCGTTGATCCACTGGGCTGCCGCGAGCAACGTACCTTGCAGGGGCCGCGTCTGGCCGATCCCGAGAATTGCGTCTACGACGATGTCGAAATGGCTTTCGGCCGGTAGGTCGCTGTGCGTCACGCCGCCCGAAGCTTTCCAATTTGCCAGCGCATTGCGTGCATCGTCGGCTGCAGGCCTGGCCGGCTGAACGCACGTGACGCGGTGACCTGCGTCGCGCAGCTCACGCGCGGCGACGTAGCCGTCACCCCCGTTGTTACCGGGGCCCGCGACAACGCAGATCGATAGTGGCTCTCCATGCTGGAACGCGCCGATGCGAGCGGCGATTGCAGCGCCGGCGCGTGCCATCAGCGTTCCCGCTGGCAGTTTTAATTGCGTTGAGTGTTCGATAGCTCGCACGTCGGTAACGCTTAACAGCGGTGTCCCCATTGCTAGCGGGCGTAACGATCCAGCGTCAGGCCGTCGAGGTCGATCGAAGGCACTTTCTGCGCGATCACGTCGGCCACGACGCGCGCTGACCCGCACGACATCACCCAGCCGGTCGAGCCGTGGCCCGTATTGAGATAAAGATTGGCGAACGGGGTCTTGCCGAGCACCGGAGGACCGTCGGGCAGCATCGGACGCGCGCCGATCCAGAAGCGCGACTTCGGATATGAAGCGGCGTACGGAAACCAGTCCTGTGCAACTTTCAGCAGCGTACGTAACGCGCTATCGCGCAATTGCATGCCGCGCGTGCCGAGTTCTGCAGTGCCAGCGATCCGAAGCCATTTTCCCATCCGGGTGATTGCGACTTTGTACGTTTCGTCCATCACGCTGATCGTCGGCGCATGCTCGAACGCGGTAATGGCCGCGGTTGCCGAATATCCCTTCACGGGCTGCATCGGCAGGTGAATGCCAAGAGGCCGCAGCAGCGCGACGCTGTCGATTCCACTGGCGACGACGAACGCATCAGCGGCCATCTCTCCCGTATCCGTGCGTAACGCCGAGATGCGTTGCTGCTCGCGCCACAGGCGTTGCGCGGTGACGCCGAATCGAAAATCGACGCCGTCGCGAATTGCGATGTCTTTTAACTGTTGCGCGAAGAAAGCACAGTTGCCGGTTTCATCGTCCGGCAGATAAAGCGCGCCGGCGAGCCGGGTTTGCGCGTGCAAAGCAGGCTCCAGCGCATGCACTTCGTCGGTGCCGAGCAACCGGTGCGCAACACCCAGCTCGGTCAGCATCTTGCGCGTGACCGCTGAGCGCTCCACTTCGACGTGCGTGCGAAACAACTGCAGATAGCCGCTGCTTTGCTCGTAATCGAGCTGGTGCACGTTGCGCAATGCACGCAACTCGGACTGACTGTAAAACGCAAGCCGCTGCATGCGCGCCTTGTTGCGAGTGAACCGTTCAACGCGGCACTCGCCGAGCCAACGCGCAATCCAGCGCCACAGCGCGAGGTCGAGCGACGGCCGGAACACGATCGGCGCTTCGGGCTTGAACAGATACGCAAGCACCTTGGCCGGCATGCCGGGCTGGGACCACGGAGCCACATACGATGGCGCCATGACGCCGGCATTGGCGAAGCTCGTCTCCTGCGCGACGCCGGAGCGGCGTTCAACCACGGTGACATCGTGACCGTCGCGCCGCAGAAAATACGCGGTGGTGACGCCGATGATGCCGGCGCCGATCACGACGACTTTCATTGCACCTGCACCCCCATTACAAGATCGGGCAACCAGGTTGCGATACCGGGAAATATCGTGATCAAGGCGATCGCGACCAGCAGCATCGCAAAAAACGGAAGCGCGGCGCGCGCGATAGTGTTGCTGTCCTTGCCCGTCATGTTCTGCAGCACGAACAGGTTGAAGCCAACGGGCGGGGTGACTTCCGCGATCTCAACCAGCAGCACGACGAATACTCCGAACCAGACGAGGTCGAATCCCGCCGTCTGGATCATCGGCAACACGACTGCAGCGGTCAACACGATCATCGAGATTCCGTCGAGCGCGGTGCCCAGAATCACGTAGAACACCGCCAGGATCGCAATCAACGCGTAGCGATTCAGCCCAAGCGCGCCGACCCACTCGGCGAGCTCGCGAGGAATGCCAGTGAACGCCATTGCTTTGCTGAGGAACGACGCGCCGGCCAGGATGAACATGATCATGCACGACACTCGCGTCGCGCCGACAAGGCTTTCAGCAAACTTCTCACGCGTCAGCGAGCCTCCCCACCACGCGATGACAAGCGAGCCAAGCACTCCGTAGGCTGCACACTCGGTCGCGGTGGCAAGGCCTGCAAGCAGCACGTACAGAATGAAGATGATCAGCAGCGCGCAGGGGATCAGCTCACGCGAGCGGCGCAGTTTTTCCAAAAACGGCACTTGCTCGATGTCGCTGGGCGTTCTCTCCGGATTCATCAGCGCCCATACGACGATGTAGCCCGAGAACAGAGCCATCAACAGCAAACCCGGCATGATGCCGGCGAGGAAGACGCGAATGATCGACGCGTCGGCGGCCACCGCATAGACGACCATTGTGATCGACGGTGGAATCAGAATGCCGAGCGTGCCGGCAGTGGCGAGCGACCCCAGTGCGATCTGTTCGTCATAGCCGCGCCGCCGCAGCTCAGGCAATGCGACTTTCGCGATAGTCGCGCACGTGGCTGCCGACGAGCCGGATACCGATCCAAAAATGCCGCAGCCCAAAATGTTGACGTGCATCAGGCGCCCTGGAATGCGTTGCAGCCATGGCGCCAGTCCTTCGAACATTTGTTCGGACAAGCGTGTGCGAAACAGAATCTCGCCCATCCAGATGAACAAGGGTAGAGCAGCCAACTCCCACGACGCGTTGGTTCCCCAAAACGCGGTAAAAAGGCTACGGCCGGGCGACGTATCGGTGAAGCCCTGAAGTCCGATCCAGCCGACGATGCCGAGCGACATGCCGATCCACACGCCGGCACACAGCACGATGCCGAGCAGACCGAGCAAGACTGCTCCGACGACAACGGCGCTCATGGTCTAGAAGTCTTCAGAAAAGTCGCCGCGGGCATGCCGCTCGTCGACCGCGACCTGATACGTCGGCCGCCGGCCTTGCAACCCCGCAACCAGTTCGTCAGCAACCGCAATCAGCAGGATAATGGCGCCGATCGCAAACGACAGCTGCGGGATCCAGATCGGAATGACCAGCAAGCCGATCGACATCTCGTCGTAGCGCCAGCTTTCATACACACCAAAGGTGGCCCAACCCGCGAGCACTGCACTCGCCAGCAACGCAATCAGCAGCGCAAGCAGCTCTGCGTAACGCCGCTGTGCAGTGGGCAGTTTGTCGAGCACCAGCAGCATGCGGACGAAGTCACCGCGTCTGAAGGCG
>DATLOA010000062.1:0-2887 GCA_035536515.1 Burkholderiaceae bacterium
GATCGACCGTCCAGCGCGCGGCCTGAAAATCCATCATATAAAGCATCGCTTCAAGCAGCGACGTATGCAGCCATTGCCCCTTGCCTGACTGCTCACGTTCTAGCAGCGCCACTGTTACTCCATAGGCGGCAAAGATGCCGCCGCACAGGTCGGCGATTGGAATGCCGACGCGCAGCGGACCATGCCCGGGCAAGCCCGTAACTGACATCAGCGCTCCCATTCCCTGCGCGATCTGGTCGAAGCCCGGCCGAGTCGCGTACGGACCTGTCTGGCCGAAACCCGAGATGCTCGCGTAGACCAGTCTGGGATTGATCTTCTCCAACGATTCGTAGTCGATGCCCAGCCGGTGCTTAACGTCGGGACGAAAGTTTTCCAGCAGCACATCGGCGGTCGAGGCAAGCTTCTTCAAGGCTTCGATGCCTTCCGGCAGCTTCAGGTTTAGCGTAATCGAGCGCTTGTTTCGATGCGTGTACTGATAATCGGAACCGTCTTGTCCGCCGAGCGTGTCGTCGCCCCGCATATGTTCAGGCATCTGCACCTGGATGACGTCGGCGCCCCAGTCAGCGAGTTGGCGTGCAGCGGTGGGGCCTGCACGCACCTGCGTCAAATCGATCACGCGAAAGCGCGCGAGTGCCTGGGAGGCGGGAATGTGCGGCATACGTGTCAACGACGCAGCAGTCGCGTCAGCTCGTTGATGTCGGAAATAGTCTCGATCTTCCAAACTCGATCCAACACCCCTTGCGCCTGCTTGTTGTTCAAGCCGCCCCACGCGGCACATTGCAGGAATTTTTCCGACAACTCCGCATCGCTCATTGCATTGGAAGGACTGCCCTTACCGAAGTCGGCACGACCGCTGATCACTTTGCCGTCGTTCATCTCGACCTTGATCAACGTTGTCATCTTGTCAAACCCGGCCGCCTCGGCTTCGGGATCCACACCGAACTCCACTTTGCTGATCATCGCCTGTACGTCGGCGCGATTGACGACCTCATCGGTGAACTGCTCCAGGCCGCCGCTGCGCTCGAGCAGCAGGATCGCCATGCAGAACTCCATGCTGAACTTGGCTTGCAGCTCGTTGACCGGACGATGATGGATCAACGCGTTGGGCATGTTGTGATTGGTGCCCACCGAAACGCGCTTCACTTGCTCCGGCTTGATGTCATGTTCGAAGATCAGATCCATCATCACCGCCATCCCCGGATGCGTCAGCGAGCCGCTCGGGTGCGGCTTGATCGAAACGCCAGGTGACTCGAACGTCCACGGATTGCCTAGTTTTTGTTCGATCATCTCGGGGCTGTAGCCGCCGCCTGCGGCGCGGAAGAAGCCCCGATCGGCCTCCAATCCGTTCGGCGACGCAGTGAAGCCAAGCGCCGCAATCTCGGCGGCAACCACACCATTTTCAGCCGCGCGTCCGGCATGAAACGGCTTGGTCATCGTGCCGAAGTTTTCGCGCAGACCTCCGGCTTGTGTCGCTCCGATACTCAAAGCTCGGCGGGCCGCATCGCGATCGAGACCTAGCAGCTTGGCTGCGCCTGCCGCGGCACCAATGGAACCGCATGTCGCTGTGCTGTGAAATCCCTGCTGATAATGGCGCGGCAGAATCGCTTCGGCAACTTTGCATTCGACCTCCACACCGACTTGGTAGGCGAGCATCAGGTCGGCCCCACT
The DNA here is from genome assembly GCA_035536515.1 of Burkholderiaceae bacterium. Classification (GTDB taxonomy): domain Bacteria; phylum Pseudomonadota; class Gammaproteobacteria; order Burkholderiales; family Burkholderiaceae_F; genus JACCZX01. Next base: position 1,669 of record DATLOA010000062.1, read on the forward strand.
GCGACGATCCCGCTCAGCGAGTGCAAGCACCGGCGGGAGCGCCGGTGCAGTTGGATGCGTTAGAAGGCCATAGACGCGATCTTTGGCGACTGCCAGCTGCGTGTCGTCGTAGTCGTCGGCGTGGATCGCAAGGCCATTCGCGAAGGCCGCAAAACGTGCCGGAGTTCGCATCGTTGTGCCAATGATTGTGGCGCCGTTATCGCTGGCAATGCCAAGCGATGCCAGATACTTCTGCGCGATGCGTCCGCACTCCGAAACAGCGCCAGCAAGCGCGAGTCCGATGCCGTCAAGTACCGACCGCTTGCCCAGATACGCGACATCTGCCGGAATGTCGCTCGCCTTCGTGTGCACAACGAAACCGGCGACGTAATCAGTCAGTTCTGTGGCGTGCATTAACACGATCGTCCAACTGAACTTTGCGGCCAGCGCTCAGTCGCGCGGCGAGTCGCACCGCTTGCTCCAAAGCACCGGTTGTGGCAACACCTTGGCCGACGATGTCGAACGCGGTTCCATGCGCGGGCGTTGTAAAAATAGTCTTCAAGCCGGCAGTGACAGTTACGCCGCGATTGAACCCCTTCAGCTTGGTCGCTATCTGACCTTGATCGTGATACATCGACAACACACCGTCGAAGCTATCGCCGAACCCCTTGATGAAGACAGTATCGGATGGAAACGGCCCTTCGCACGCAATGCCGCGCGCGCTCGCGCGTTTGACTGCCGGTGCAATGATGTCGATTTCCTCACGGCCAAACAAACCGTTTTCGCCACCATGTGGATTCAGCGCCGCCACCGCGATGCGCGGACTTTGAAAACCGGCGGCACGCATCGTCGTGTCCGCCAGCCTCAACGCATCATCGATCCGCTGCTCGGTTATCAGGTCGAGCGCAGCACGCAATGCAAGGTGCGATGTGACCCGCGACATCCATTTGCCATCGAGCACATTCATTTCGCCGAAGAAGCCTTGATGCTTCGTCAGGTGCGCAAACAGCTGGTGCTCGTCGGCGAACTTCCATCCTCCCGCCTGCAAGGCCGCCTTATTCAGCGGAGCAAACGTAATCGCGTCCAGACGCTGCTCGAGCGCCAGCGCTACCATGGTCGCGAGCGTCTCGCCGGTCGCGCGGCCAGAGTCGGCCGAGATCGCGCCGCGCCGAATGTTTCGCGGATCGATATTCGCAAGATCGACGACCGGCACGGAGTCATCGGACCAATCGACGTCTTC
>DATLOA010000063.1:0-5749 GCA_035536515.1 Burkholderiaceae bacterium
GGCTCTGATCTTATCGACCACGTCCATGCCTTCGACGACTTTGCCGAACACGGCGTAGCCGTTGCCGTCAGGATTCGGGTAGTCCAGGCGCGCGTTATCAACCAAGTTAATGAAAAACTGAGCACTCGCAGAGTCCGGATCGCCGCGCCGCGCCATCGCCAACGCACCGCGCTCGTTTTTCAAGCCATTGCGGGCCTCGAGCGGGATCGTGCCGCGCGTTGGTTTCTCTTTCATTTCGGCAGTAAAGCCACCGCCCTGGATCATGAAGCCCGGAATCACACGATGAAACACGGTGCCGTCATAATGCCCGGCCTTTACGTAGGTCAGGAAATTCTCGACCGTCTTCGGCGCAGCCTGCGGCGCAAGCTCGACGACGATCTTCCCTTCGCTCGTTTCAAACGCCACGCGCGGCGCGGGTGTTTGCGCGTTAACCGAGAACACGGTGATGGAAAGGGTCGCTGCCAGTAACTGTCTACGATTCATTGCTTCCTCATTAAGTGTTCAGCGCGTTGTGCGCGCCTTTGTGACCATCTCGCGCGTCAGCGCGAGCTTGTTTGACACTGCCCGATTGGTTGGTTGCAGTGTCGACGCGCGCTGATACGCGTCGGCCGCCATCTGCAAATACACGTCGCCCATGTTTTCATGCGCAGTCGCGTAGTCGGGGCGTGCGAGCAGTGCCAGCTCCAGTGCCGCCCGCGCGCGTTCTAGCTGGCCGTCGGCGGCATACAACACCGCGAGATTGTTGTACGGTTCCGGAAGTTCCGGAAAGTCTTCAGTGAGCTGCTGAAATGCGGCGCGCGCGCGGTCGTTGTCGTTCATGTCGGACAAAATGACGCCGCGCATGAAGCGCATCTGAGCGTTGCGCGGGTTTTTGACGAGATGCTGGTCGGCGAACGCGAGTGCCTGCTTGCTCCGCCCCGCTGCAATCAGCTTGCGCACTTCTTCCAGTGGTGCCGCTTCCTTCGGATCGACCGAAATGTCGCCGACCAGCGGCGGCGGCGCCGGCTGGGCGTACGCAGCGGCGCAGGAGCCGATGACGATACCCACGACGAAGAGGAGTGAAAAGTTGGCCATTGGAAGCGGGATGAGAGCGACGCTCGAATGCATGACTGCTCGCTACACTGCGCGCGATTCTACAACCGCCGAATCGAAAGACGTCGGGGCCAAGAGTGCCGCTCGAGATCTACAACACGCTGTCACGCAGCAAACATCCCCTACAGCCGATTGTCCCTGGCCGCGTTGGACTGTACGTGTGCGGAATGACCGTTTACGACTACTGCCATTTGGGGCACGCGCGCTTGTTCATGGCAATGGATATGGCGCAACGCTGGATGCGGGTGCTCGGACTCGACGTGACCTACGTGCGCAACATCACCGACATCGAAGACAAGATCATCAGGCGCGCCGCTGAAAACGGCGAGACGGTGAGCGATGTGACCGAACGATTCATCCGCTACATGAACGAGGACTTTGCGGCGCTCGGATTAGCCGCGCCCGATGCACAACCGCGCGCGACTGAATACGTGCCGCAGATGCAGGCACTGATTGAGACGCTTGAGCAAAAAGAGCTTGCATACCAGGCCGATGGCGTCGATGGCGACGTCAACTTCGCCGTGCGCAAATTTCCCGGGTACGGAAAGCTTTCCGGCAAGTCGCTCGACGACTTGCGCGCCGGCGAGCGCGTCGCGGTCGAGCGCAGCAAGCGTGACCCGCTCGACTTCGTGCTGTGGAAGCGCGCGAAGCCTGCCGAGCCGTCGTGGCCTTCGCGCTGGGGCGCCGGCAGGCCGGGGTGGCACATTGAGTGCTCGGCGATGGCGTGCGAGACGCTTGGCAAGACGTTCGACATCCACGGCGGTGGGCCGGACCTGATCTTCCCGCATCACGAGAACGAAATCGCGCAGAGCGAGGGCGCGCACGGTGTGCCACTCGCCAACGTGTGGATGCATTGCGGAGCGTTGCGCGTGGGCGATGAGAAAATGTCGAAGTCGCTCGGCAACATGATGACGATTCGCGACGCTTTGAAAAAGTACGACGCCGAAGTGCTACGGTTTTTTCTGATGCGCCCGCACTATCGCAGCCAGATTGCGTTCACCGAAACGCTGATCGTCGAGGCGCGCACCGCGTTGAGCCGCCTGTACACCGCGCTGCGCGACACGGAAGCCGACGCCCTGCCGCTTGAGTGGAACGAAGCGCACGCGCGCCGCTTTCAGGAGGCGATGAACGACGATTTCAATACGCCGATAGCGCTGGCCGCGCTGTTCGACCTGGCCGGCGAAATTAATCGAAACAAATCCGCGCGTCTGGCAGGCCAACTGCGCGCACTGGGCGGCACGCTCGGGCTGTTGCAGCAAGATCCGGCGCAATTCTTGCGCGGATCCGACGACGACACCGCCGGCATCGAGCTGCTGATCGCGGTACGCGCGACCGCCAAGAATGAGAAAAAGTTCGACGAAGCCGATCGCGTTCGCAAGACGCTGCTCGACAAGGGAATCGTGCTCGAAGACGGACCTAGCGGAACAACGTGGCGACGCCGGTAGCTGCGCCGGCTCCACTTCCGGTCCAAGTACCCGGGGTGTCGCCGACATACTGGCTGCGAGCAAAACGTGCGCTCGCTGCGAAGGACACGACAATGGCGTCTATCATCGCCGCGCATCCGCGTGTCAAGCTGCAGTCGCGCGGCGACGCGTTCGTTACGCTCGCGCGCGCGATTGTCGGTCAGCAGATTTCGACCAAGGCCGCCGATGCGGTATGGCGCCGCTTCTGCGCCGCGTGCGGTGAAACGTCGCCGAAGTCAATCCTGCGGCGCCGCGCGACGACGTTGCGCCAGTGCGGATTGTCGGACCGCAAAGTCGAATACATACGCGATCTCGCCGCGCACTTTGTCAGCGGCAAGGTCGATCCGTCGCGCTTTGGCGAGCAGGACGACGAAGCGATCATCGCCGAGTTGGTTGACATTCGCGGCATTGGCCGCTGGACCGCCGAGATGTTCCTGATCTTCAACCTGCTGCGGCCGAATGTGCTGCCGCTGGATGATTTGGGCTTGCTCAAAGCGGTCAGTGTCAATTATCTTGACGGGGCTTCGGCGCTCGGCCGCGAGGGGCGCGTACGGGTGGGGCGGATTGCCGAACAGTGGGTGCCGTGGCGTAGCGTTGCGACTTGGTATCTGTGGCGTAGTCTTGACCCGATTCCAGTGACGTATTAAGAAAAAGCAATAACAATGGCGAAGTAGCGTGGCAAAAACAGCGTTTCTGGATTTCGAGCAACCGATCGCCGAGCTTGAGGCGAAGATCGACGAGCTGCGCTTCGTGCAGGACGACTCCGCGGTCGACATTTCGGAAGAGATCGATCGGCTGCAGGAAAAAAGCCAGGGGTTGCTAAAAGAGATCTACGCCAAGCTGTCGCCTTGGCAGGTGTCGCAGCTCGCTCGTCACCCGCAGCGGCCCTACACGCTCGATTACGTCAACGACATCTTCACCGACTTTCACGAGCTGCACGGCGACCGGTCGTTCTCCGACGACCTGTCGATTGTTGGCGGAATTGCCCGTTTCAATGGACAGGCAGTGATGGTGCTTGGCCACCAAAAGGGCCGCGACACCAAGGAACGGGCACTGCGCAACTTTGGCATGAGCAAGCCCGAGGGCTACCGCAAGGCCTTGCGCCTGATGAAGCTCGCCGAGAAATTCGGGTTGCCGCTGTTCACGTTTGTCGACACGCCGGGCGCTTATCCCGGCATTGACGCTGAGGAGCGCGGCCAGTCGGAGGCGATCGGCCACAACCTGTACGAAATGTCGCAGTTGAAGGTCCCGGTGATCACGACGATCATCGGCGAAGGCGGATCGGGCGGTGCGCTTGCAATCGCGGTCGGCGATACCGTGCTGATGCTGCAGTACGCCACCTACTCGGTGATCTCGCCAGAAGGCTGCGCGTCCATTTTGTGGAAGAGTGCGGACAAAGCGCCCGATGCGGCCGAAGCCCTCGGGCTCACTGCGCACCGGTTGAAAGCACTCGGCGTGATCGACAAGATCATTGCAGAGCCCCTCGGCGGCGCGCATCGCGACCCGACACAGATGGCCGTGATGCTGAAGCGCGCACTGGCCGACAGCCTGCGTCAATTTCAGGGAATGAAGACCAAAGACCTGCTGGCGGCACGCCACGCGCGGCTGTTGGCATATGGCAAGTTCAAGAGCACGGTCGAAGAAAGCTGATCCGCTCGAGCAGCGGTTGCTCGATGTTGTCAGCGCTTCGGTGTCGCATGCAGTTTCGCGCGTGCACGACGCCGCAGCGAAAACGGCCGAGCCGCTGAAGCGGCAGCCGCAAGCGCCTTCCCGCGCGACTGCAACAGTGGCACTGGCATTGAGCGGCGGGCGTGATTCGATGGCGCTGCTTGATCTGCTGGCGCGCCTGGCGGCAACGCGCGGTACCGGCGTACGACGAATGATCGCGATTCACGTGCATCACGGCTTGAGCCGCAATGCCGACGCGTGGCTAGCGCACTGCGAATCCGAATGCGCTCGCTTCGGCGTGCCTTTGATCGCTCGACACGTTGAGGTGAAGCGGCGTGGGCGCGGACTCGAAGCCGCCGCACGCGAGGCGCGGTACGGCGCACTCGCTGAAGCCGCACGCGAGGCCCGCGCGCGCATCGTGATGACGGCGCACCATCGAGACGATCGGCTCGAAACGTTTTTGTTGCAGTGGATGCGCGGCGCCGGTCTTGACGGTCTCGCTGCGTTTCCGGCCGCGCGCGTTTTTAGCGGTGACCTGCAGCTGCTGCGTCCGCTGCTAGACGTCGCTCGTGCTGACATAGAGCGCTATGTTGAAATGCGCGCACTGCCGTACATCGAAGACGACAGCAACGACGACGTTTCCCTGTTGCGCAACGCCGTACGGCGCGACGTTCTGCCGCGACTGGACGCGCTGCGCCCCGGATTTCGGCCCGCAGCCGCGCGTGCGGTCGATCTGGTGGCAGAAGCTGCCGAGGCGATGCGCTCAGTGGCGGCCAACGATTACGCCGCGTGCTCCGACGATGCTCCGGAAGGCATGCTGTGGCTTGACCGTCTTGCCGCCTTGCCTGCGGCGCGGCAGACCGGCGTGCTGCGCGCTTGGTTGGCAGGTCAGCACATCCAGGCACCGAGCCGCGCGCGCTTGCTCGAAGTGCTCGATCAGGCCCGCAACGCGCGCAGCGACGCGCGGCTGCTGGTGCGGCTGGGTAGCCATGAAGTGCGGCGCTATCGAGGGCTGCTGCTGCTGAAACCCACCGACGATGCAAGCCGCGATTCCTACGCTTTGCAATGGCGCGGGGAAGACGAACTACCGCTGCCGAGCTGGGGTGGCGTGCTTAGGTTCATCACGGTCGATGGTGAAGGCTTCGACCCTGAATGGCTGCGTGCGGAGCCGCTGGAAGTGCGGCCGCGCGGTGGCGGAGAGCGATTCAAGCCGCACCCTTCGCGTCCGTCGAAGACATTGAAGCGTTTGTTCCAGGATGCGGGCATTGCAGAGTTCGAGCGCGGCCGTTTGCCGCTGCTTTGGCGCGACGATCAGCTGATTTTCGTCGCCGGGCTCGGCGCCGACGTGCGCTTTACCGATCGCGACGGCGAACGTATCGCGATCGAGTGGGAACCCGACGCTTCGCTGCTCGAGCGCGATTCGTAGAATAGGCAGGCATGGCGCTCATCGTTCACAAATACGGCGGCACGTCGGTAGGTTCAGTTGAGCGCATCGCCGATGTCGCGCATCGCCTTGAAAAATGGCA
>DATLOA010000064.1:0-4933 GCA_035536515.1 Burkholderiaceae bacterium
GTTTGAAAAAACGATGAACGCGCTGAAGCTCAACGAAGTCAGCGCTCCGATCCAGTCGCCGTTCGGCTGGCACTTGATCCAGGTGCTCGAGCGTCGTACCGAGCAGGCATCGTCGGATCGCGCGCGGCTGCAGGCGCGGCAGGCGCTGCGCGATCGCAAAGCCGACGAGGCGTATCAGGACTGGATGCGGCAGTTGCGCGACAAGACCTATGTCGAGTACCGGCTCGACGAACGTTCGTAAGTCAAGCGCATCGCCTCGCATAGCGATTACGACCGGCGAGCCCGCCGGTATCGGGCCGGAGATATCGCTGGCCGCGCTCGATGCAGTTGAAAACGGCGCAACGGTTACGCTGATCGGCGACGAATCACTTCTTGCCGATCGTGCGCATATCACGCGCACGGCATGGCCGGTCACTGCGAATGTCGAGCACGTGCCGCTGCGTACGGCTGCGATCGCGGGCCGGCGCGATTCGCGCAACGCGCATTACGTTCTTGCAACGCTCGATAAAGCGATCGCCGGCGCCATGGCCGGCGACTATGACGCCATCGTCACGGCGCCGGTCCAGAAGAGCGTCATCAACGACGCCCGCGTTGCGTTCACGGGCCATACCGAATACCTGGCCGAGCGCACTGGCACGCCGCGTGTAGTGATGATGCTGGCCGGCGATACCCCGCATGGGCCGCTGCGCGTTGCACTGGCGACGACGCATTTGCCGATTGCATCGGTTGCCGGCGCGTTGAGCGTCGAGGGAATAAGTGCAGTGCTGAAAATCCTGATCGCGGACTTGCAATCCCGATTCGGCATCGAAGTACCGCGCATCGTGGTCACCGGCTTGAACCCGCACGCCGGCGAAAGTGGGCACATGGGACGCGAAGAAATCGACGTAATCGGACCTGCAATTTCCCGGCTGCGCAGCCAGGGGCACCACGTCGATGGCCCTTGGCCCGCCGACACCGTGTTCGTTCCGTCGTTGGTGCAGCGCTACGACGCGGTGCTAGCAATGTTTCACGATCAGGGTTTGCCGGTACTGAAGTACGCCACCTTCGGGCACGGCGTCAATGTCACGCTTGGCCTGCCGTTCGTTCGCACTTCGGTCGACCACGGCACCGCGCTCGATCTCGCAGGCACCGGCCGTGCAGATGCCGGCAGCATGCGGGCCGCGCTGAAGCTCGCGATTGAACTAGCGCGCCGCGCGCTGCGCCAGCAGCACGCTGCGTGATGTCAGAAGGGCATCGAGCACGCAAGCGCTTCGGTCAGAACTTCCTGCATGACCCCGGGGTCGTAACACGCATCCTCGACGCGATCGATCCGCGGCCTGGGCAAGCGATCGTCGAGATTGGACCCGGCCGGGCGGCGCTTACCGGTGGACTGATTGAGCGTGCAAATCACATCCGGGCGATCGAGATTGATCGCGATCTCGCGGCACAGTTGCACGCACGATTTTCCGCCGCACAATTGACGTTGATCGAAGCCGATGCGCTGAAAGTTGACTGGAATGCCGTCGCATCAACTCCGCTGCGTATCGTCGGCAATCTGCCGTACAACATCTCGACGCCGCTGTTGTTCGCGCTGGTGCCGATCGCCGAGCGCGTGATCGATCAACACTTCATGCTGCAAAAAGAAGTGGTCGATCGCATCGTCGCCGCACCGGGCAGCAAAACCTACGGCAGGCTATCGGTGATGTTGCAGTTCCGCTATCGACTTACGAAGCTTTTCGACGTGGCAAGCGGCGCGTTCAATCCAGCCCCGAAGGTCACGTCGAGCGTGGTGCGAATGCAACCGCGCGCGACCGGTGAGCTTCCCGACATAGATATGGACGCATTCGCGTGCGTCGTCGCTGCCGCTTTCGGCCAGCGGCGCAAGACACTGCGCAATGCACTATCGACGCTGCTCAGTGCCGATCGGATAGCGACCAGCGGCGTCGATCCGCAGGCGCGCGCAGAAACCTTGGGCGTACAAAGCTTCGTTGAACTCGCACGCCAAGCCACGGCTGCGGCTAAAACGATATAGCAGCGATCTCGATGCGCTTGATCTGATCGCGAGCGGCTTCGAAGCCGGGCAGCAACCGCGCGACCTCACCCCAGAAGCGCGCACTGTGATTGAGCTCGCGCAAATGCGCCAACTCGTGCGCAATCACGTAGTCGATGACCGGTAAAGTGAAATGCATCAGACGCCAATTGAGTCGAACTCGCCCGACGCGCGAACACGATCCCCATTGCGTGCGAGCCGATGACAAACGCCACCCCGCAAAGCGCGCCGGCATGCGATCGGCGAAGCGCTCAATCCGCTCGCTGAAAATGAATAGTGCCTGATTCTGCAGCCACGATTGCAATGCCTCCCGCACTTCAATTTCGGTCGCGGCCTGTGACAGCGCCAGATGTATCTCGCTCTTGACATCGTTTGCATGCGCCTCTGTTGCGTCCAACCTAAGTGTCATCAGAGCGCCGAGATACTGAACGACCCCGCCGTCAGCAAAGCGAATCGCCGATTCTCGCAGCCGCTCGCACCGCGCTCGCCATTCAGTCTGCTTCGCGAAAATCCAGCGGTGGTTTTCGACTATCGCCAACTCGATATCTCGCACCGCAATTGAGCGCGGCGCACGAATCGTCAATCCGTGTTCATTGACTTGGAATCCGATCGTGCGCCGGCGCGCGCGATGCAACTGATACACGAGGACTTGATTAGCCACCGCAAGACGGCGCTCTCCTGCTGGATGCAGTGTGAACACTCGCGGCGACTCAAAGGCCAGCGGAAGCTGTTGACTCAGACCGCCCCCGCCGCGGCGTTCTCCACTCCCCGTGCATTCGACGGCACGTACGGCGCACTGTACCGATGCGGCGCGATCCGACGCATCTCCGATTCGATCCACGTCTCGACCAAGGTCGCGACTTCTTCCGCAGTCTTGCCGCGCGGATCGATTGCAGGCCCGATCGAGACGCGGACCGTGCCCGGTGTCTTGATGAATCTGCCCTTCGGCCAAAACTCGCCCGAGTTGACTGCAATCGGCACCGCCCACGCGCCGGTGCGAACCGCGAGCCGAGCGCCACCGGTCTTGTAGCGCCTGCTACTGCCCGGCTTGGTACGCGTTCCTTCCGGAAAAATAACGATCCACCATCCCCGCGCAAGTCGGTCTTTGCCCTGCTCGACCACTTGCTCGAACGCATCCTGCCCCTTCCTGCGATCGATGCTAATCATTTGCGCCGACGCGATGCCCCAGCCGAAAAACGGCACCCAATTGAGCTCGCGCTTATAAACAAACGTCAAAACGCGCGGCATGGCGGTCGACAACCAAAACGTTTCCCACGTCGACTGGTGCTTCGGCAGCACAATCGCTGGACCATCGGGCAGATTGTGCAATCCATCGACCTTGCAGTTAATGCCGCAGATGACGCGCGCGCCCCAAATAGCCATCGCGTTCCAACGTGCGCACAACACATAGCGCGTATGGACCGGAAAGAGCCACCCGCTAAGCACAACAAAGGACCACGGCACGACGGTGACGAACAAGAATATGAAGTATGCGAGCGATCGAAGCCAGAGCATCGCGTTGTCTACTTACTGAGCTTTGAGATATCGGCCACCCGATTCATGGTCGTGCGCAGAGCCGCAAGCAGGCCCAGACGATTCGCTCGCAACTTGGCATCATCGACGTTGACCATCACTTCGTCGAAAAAGCGGTCGACCGGCAGCTTCAACGGCGCGAGCGATTGGAGCATTGCCGAATAATCGCCGGAGGCATAGAGCTGCTCGGCCCACGGCCGCACGGCACTAAAAGCTTCACCGAGCGACAGCTCGGCTGGCTCGAGCAACAACGCGCGGTCGAATACGACGGGTACGTCGTCGGCCTTTTTCAGGATATTGCCGATTCGCTTGTTGGCTGCTGCGAGGCTTTCTGCTTCGGGTAACGCCATGAACGCGCGCACGGCCGCCAACTGCTGCGGCACCTGGTCGATGCGCGCCGGCTGTGACGCAATCACCGCCTCGACTTGTTGCGCCGAATAACCTTCCTCGCGCAACAGACCGCGCAGCCGCTCGTAGATAAACTCCAGCACCTCCTTGTCGGGGCTTTTGAAAGCCGCGACATCGCCAAACGCGCGATCCGCAATTTGCAGCAATCGATCGAATGGGATCGCGAGCTGCTTTTCCATCAGCATTCGCAAAATGCCAAGTGCGTGCCGTCGTAACGCGAACGGATCTCTCTCGCCGGTGGGCTTTTCGCCGACACCGAACAGTCCGACCAAAGTTTCGAGCTTGTCCGCGAGCGCGACGCACAGCCCGGCCGTGCTATCCGGCAGTGCATCGCCGGCAAAGCGCGGCCAATAGTGCTCGCGAATCGCTGCCGACACTTCGGCCGCTTCGCCGTCGTGCTGCGCGTAGTACTCGCCCATCACGCCCTGCAACTCCGGGAATTCGCCGACCATCAGCGTTCGCAGGTCAGCTTTTGCCAGGCGCGCGGCACGCGCGACCGCTCGTGCGTCGACGCCGAGTTCTGTTGCGATTCCTACCGCGATCGCGACGATGCGCTCGACACGCTGCAGTTGGGAGCCGAGCCTGCCGTGATAAACCACGTGCGCCAGCCCGGCGATGCGGCTCTCCAGCGTTTGCCCACGGTCCTGATCAAAGAAAAACTTGGCGTCGGCGAGCCGCGCGCGCACCACACGCGCGTTGCCGGCGCGAATAGCATCGCCACCGTCGGTTGCTTCGATGTTCGACACCAGCAGAAATCGATTCGTCAGCTTCCCTGCGCGATCGTTCAGTGCAAAGTATTTTTGGTTCTGCTGCATCGTTAAGAGCAGGCACTCGGGCGGCACCGACAAATACTCCGCGTCGAACGTCGATGCGTAAACCACCGGCCACTCGACGAGCGCAGTGACTTCGTCAAGCAGATCGGCAGGAACGACCGGCAGCGCATCATGCTTGCGCGCCTCTGCG
>DATLOA010000065.1:0-2656 GCA_035536515.1 Burkholderiaceae bacterium
CAGGTCGAAGGGTTGCCGCTGGCATTGGAGCTCGCCGCTGCCTGGACTCGCGTACTGCCGTGCGATGCAATCGCTGCCGAGTTGCGCCACGGAACCGAGCTTCTGCACGCCGTCGATCATGCGCAGCCTGCGCGCCACGCGAGCATCGAGGTCGTGTTCGAACAGTCGTGGCGGCTGTTAAACGCGATCGAGCGCGATGCCTTGACGCGCCTCTCGGTCTTCCACGGCGGATTCACGGCCGATGCCGCGCGTGGCGTGGCGGCCGCGTCGCTACCAGTGCTGGCTGCTTTGACCGACAAGTCGCTGCTGCGCAAGGAGGGTGCGCGCTTGTTCATGCACCCATTGGTCCATCACCTCGCGGCGCTTCGGCTGCCCAACGGTGCAGCGCGCGAAGCGGCCGAACGCGCGCATGCACTCTACTTCCAGCAATTGATGGAGCAGCTGCGGCGCAACATCGAAAACGGGAACCGCGAAAGCCTGCAACGGCTCGACATCGAGTTCGAGAACTGCCGGGCCGCATGGCGGTGGTCGATCAAATCCAGTGCTGCTGCGGGGATCATAAGAAGTGCGCCGACTCTGTTCTACTTCTGCGACCATCGCGGCCGCCACAAAGAAGGCGTAGCGCTGCTGCGCGAGCCGCTCGAGTCGCAACCGAACCGGGTTGACGCAGGCCTTGAAGCGTTGCTGCTGAGCGAGATCGCACATCTCGAGTATCGCCTGGATCGCTATGCAGACGCTGAAGCTACCGCTACCCGTGCGCTCGCGATAGCCAAAACGGCGCGCAGCCATAGCGCGCAGGCACTAGCGCTGCAAGTGCTTGCGTCGTGTCATTTGCGAATGGGTCGGCTGGCAGACGCCAAGCGCACTTTCGAGCACGCGCTTCGGCAGGCGCTGGCAGCGTCGGACCCTCGCAAGGCCGGTGTGATGCTGCACAATCAGGCGGTGGTCGCACGCGCAGCGGGCCAACGCGAAGAAGCGCAACGCCTCTTCAGCGAAGCGATGGCGCAACACAAAGTAGTGGGCGATACACCCGGTGAGGCGTTATGCCTGACCAATCTGGCCTTGCTGCTGTCAGAGCGCGGAGAACTCGATTCGGCCGTTGCACACCTGAACACCGCTCTAACCATCTGTGAGCGCCATGGGTTTGTTCATACGCAAGCGCTGGTGCTGTCCAATTTGAGCGATCTGAGCATGAAGAGGGGCGATCATGCGTCGGCTTTGACTCAAGCCCAGCGCGCGCTCGAAGCGTCAGACGCGATTGGCAACCGAAACATGGTGGGCTGGTCGAGGCTTCAGTTCCTGCGCTTAGCGCTGGTGCGCGGCGACTTTCGCGCGGCCCGGGCGGAGCTGGCGGCATCTCTCACCATCGGAATCGCCATCGGCCGTCCGTCCCTTTTGCTTGCCGGCGTAGGCTGCTTCGCCGAGATACTGGCCGCGCAAGGTGAGGCGGATTGTGCGCGGCTTCTTCTTAATTTTGCGCAGGCACACCCGTCGACGAACCCATCAGATCGCGACGAATTTCGAGAGCGAATGGCAGGACTACCGCCCGCCAGCGATGTGGACCTGGCGTGGCCCGGTATCGAGCTCAACGATCTGGTTCAGCGCATCGTCATCGAGAGCGGAGTAGAGCAGGCACCGCTGCTTACCGCCATACGCGGCACACTGGTTCACTGACCACAGCAGCGCTGGGAAGTTTGCCTCGCCAAGACAGCGAGGAACGCTCGTGCAACGCTGCCTTGCGCACAGTTCGTCTTTCGAAAGGACGAACATGCAAAGCAGATTTCAACTCCGCAACGAGACCCAGGCCAGCGCGCTCCGCACGTTCGGAGGAAACGGCTTCGGCGATGCCGCTATTGGCCATACGGAGCCGCACGCATTTCAAAGCAGCGTCGAGCTCTATCACCTCGCCCGCTCACACCGCTCGTTCCAACTAAGGCAAGTTGCCGCAGCGGCGCTGCAGACCGTCAGTGACTTCGTGCGCGAATCCGTCGGTCGCTTAAAACGCCGGCAGCAGGCGCGAGCCACGTACGCGGCGTTGCGCGGCCTAGACGCGCACATCCTGCGCGACCTTGGATTCCATCGCAGCGAACTGATGTCGGTCGCCGCCGAAGTGGCCGGGGTTGCTGATTTCACTCGCGCTCGATTTGTTTTTGCCCGCCACAGCCGGCCCGTTTAACGCTTCGAGTCACTTCAAAGGAGAGCACTCCATGCAGTCCACACAAGAATCGAGTCAGATCAAGTCAGCGACGCAGCGCTACGCAAAATGCATCGAAGTATCCAAGCGCATCCGCTGGGACATCGATCGCGACGTCATCCGCGGGCGGCAGTTCGATTTCAACAAGAAATTCATGCCGGATGGACTGTCGAAGATCAATGAGCTGAGTTTTCTTCAGCCGGCCGAAATGCGACTCCTGTCGCAAATCCAGGGCCGAACCTACGCCAACATGTTCGCGCTTGTCGAACGATTCATCGGCGCCAAGATTCTGGAAATCAGCAAGGAGCACTGGTTGGGTGACCAGGTCGCGCTGGAAGCGCTGGTGCGTTTGACAGACGAGGAGCTGAAGCATCAGGAGTTGTTCAGGCGGCTCGACGAGATGGCCGGCGCGCAGATGCCCGCAGGCTACCGATTCATGCCGCAGCCGAACGATATCGCCGG
>DATLOA010000066.1:0-11110 GCA_035536515.1 Burkholderiaceae bacterium
CAGGTGTTGGCGTAGCGGCCGCGTTCAAAGGCGTTAAGGCGGCGATTCATCAGAACCACGGGCTGATCACGTGCAGCCGGCACAGTATCGAAGCCGCGGCATTCTGGTTCATGGCGCTGGAGCGCTGCTGTCAGCAACAGCTGATGGTGGACGCCACCGGTCTGGTACCGCAACTGGTGCCACCCGACCGGGCGCGCTACAGCCGCGAGCACGTCGGTAGCGAATACATCGGTTGGCTTCACTTCCAGCCGATTTGGGAACAGATCCGGGAGACTCAACCGGATATGTTCAATTGATGTAATCACATCGCATCATTCGACCTTGACCTTGGCGGTCTTCACCAAGTTCGCCCAGAACTTTTCGTCTTCCACCAGGAAATTGGCGAACTGCTCCGGCGAGCTCGACAGTGACACCTCAGTGCCCTCGCGCGCCAACGATGCTTTCACCGACGGCTGTTGCATCGCAGTGATCGTCGCGTCGTAGATCTTTTTGACGATGGCGGGCGGCGTGCCGGCGGGTACGAACATGCCATACCAGAATTCGAGGTTGTACTCCGGCAGGCCAGCCTCCTTCATCCCGGGCAGGTCGGACACCAGTGGCGAACGCTCGCGTGTGCTGACGGCGATCGCATGCAATCTTCCTCCGCCGGCCTGCGGTAGCACCGAGGGCGGCGTGCCAAAGGTGACCTGCGTGTCGCCTGCCATCACCGATTGGATTGCCAAGGCGCCGCCGCGATAAGGGATGTGCGTCATCTCCGCGCCCGTCAGCTGCGTGAATAGTGCCGCCCCCAAGTGCGGCGCCGAACCGTTACCCGACGACGAGTAGTTGAGCTTGCCTGGTTCCTTCTTGGCCGCGGCAATGAGTTCCGACACCGAGCGGATGCCAGTGGCGGAATTGACCGCAAGCACCAGTGGCGACGTCGTCATCTTCGTGACGGGCGCGAGATCAGATGGCTTGTACGACAGCTTGGGATTCAGCGCCGGGTTCACCGAAATGCTGCTCGGACTGGCGATCAGCAATGTGTACCCGTCTGCCGGTGACTTGGCGACGATGTCCGCGGCAATGCTCGAGCCCGCGCCCGGCTTGTTGTCGACGATCACCGGCTGCCCAAGTGCTTTGCTGAAGGCATCACTCATCGCACGCGCCACATAGTCGGCGGCCCCCGCCGGCGCGAAGCCGACCACCAGGCGAATTGGCTTGCTGGGATACGCTGCGGACTGCGCCCAAGTAGCAGAAGCGAATGCGCCAAAGGCCAGAGCCAAAACCAGTTTCGTCGTTCTCATAGGCTGTTTCCTCACGATTGAATATCAGGATGCGGTGGAATTTGTAAAACGATTTTCCCCACGTGCGCGCCGGCTTCCATGCGCGCCTTGGCGTCCGCCAGCCGCGCGAAGTTCATCACCTGGTCGATGTAGGGCTTGATGCGCCCGGCCGCGAAATGCGGCATCACCCGCGCGACGAAACTCGGGACGGCATCGGCCCGCTGCGCCTTGGTGCGGAGTTTGTTGGAGACGCCGAATAGGGTCAGGCGCTTTGCATGCAATGCTGCCAGGTCAATCTCCGCATGCACCACGCCGTCGACATAACCGACCGTTGCGAGCCGCCCCTCGAAGGCGAGCGCGCGCATGTTCTCCGCGAACACAGTGCCTCCGACCGTGTTGACGATCAGGTCTGCGCCGTGGTGGCCTGTCACGTCCATAACCGCAGCGGCGAAGTCGGGCTTGCGCGTACACAGAGCGACGTCAAGACCAAGGGCCGTAAGCGTCGCGAGCTTGTCTGCCGAACCCGAGGTGCCGATGATGCGCGCGCCCAGCGTCTTGCCGAGTTGTAGCGAGGCCACGCCCACGCCGGATGAAACGCCATTGATGAGTAGCCATTCATCGCGCTTCAAGCGGCCTTGCAGCACCAGCATGTCATATGCAACCAGAAACGTCAGCGGAATGCTCGCTGCCTGTTCCCACGAAAGTTGGGACGGCACCATCATCGCCTCCGCTGCCTCCATCAGCGCGTACTCGGAAAATGCGCCGGCGCAACGGCCCATGACCCGGTCTCCAGTCTTGAAGTCAGTGACTTCCTCGCCGACGCTCACCACTTCGCCCGCACCTTCGCCGCCAATGGCCTTCCACGTCCCCGGCTTGCCATGCAGACCATGGCCCAGCAGGAACTCGCCGCGGTTCAGTCCGGCGGCGTGCATTCGCACCAGCAACTGCCGCATACCTGGCTCCGGCACGGGACCGTCGCGCAGCTCCAGCACGGTGTCGACGTCGGTCATCTGCATCCAGTAAGACTTCACGGTGATTCCCTGTTGTTGATCGCGCAGTCGCTGCCTGAGGCGTAGCTGGACTGTTCCATCTGGATGCTATTCCGCAGATCGCATTCGTGAAACGCCCGACCGATCGTCTAGTTCATGAACAGCGGTGGCCGTGTAGGCATCCCAATCACCTGCCAGAGAGATGATGCGCCGTTGGAAAAGGCGTTGGCAAAAAGTCAGTCGCTGGAGTGTGAGTTGCGGCTAAGAGGGCGTCTGACGGTGCCTACCCTCGGATCACTTAGGCCGAACAGAGGAAGCCGCCTGGATGACTTCCCGTCAGCGCGTCGATCTCACAAAATTGAGCCCAATTAGGAGTAAACCAAATGGACCTTTTTGACTGGCTCACCGTGCTCTTCTCGTTTGGGATTGCGCTGTACCTCGTGTTTGACGGCGGACTTTCAGACAGAGACTGGCCACTCGTGCCACCCCGAGGTGACGACGAAGGTCGCCTAGGTAGCTAGCACCGCGTTGCACACCGGCTCGTCGGGGCCGGGGTCGTTCTCATCTCCGTCAACCGACTAGCGATCTCCGCGTTGGTCGTCGGCTGAATCCGCGTCGAGCGGGAGAACGGATGAACGAGCGAGTCCAGAACGCGGGCGCAACGCCGCTTGCGGAAACCATCACGCTGGCAAAGGCGAAGAAGCTGATCCAGTGTATGGCGCACGAGCAGAGCTTTTTGCTGCTTTCGCCGCCGGGCATCGGCAAGTCGGACATTGTCTATCAGGCCGCGCGTGAAGCGGGGCTACCTTGCCGCTCACTACTCGGCACTCAGATCGCGCCAGAAGACGTCAGCGGCATTCCCCGCATCGTCGGGGAGCGCAGCGTCTTCTGTCCACCGCGCGCGCTGCTGCCTGAGTCGCCGGAGCCATTTTGTCTTTTCCTCGACGAGCTGCCGGCGTGTGCGCCGGACGTGCAGAAGTCGCTGTATTCGCTGCTGCTTGAAAGGCGGCTTGGCGAGCATGCACTCCCCGCGGGTACCTGGGTCGTTGCTGCGGGAAACCGCCTGCAGGATCGCGCGCTGGTGCGCTCGATCAGCTCGGCGCTGATCAACCGCGTAACACTGTTGCACATTCGCGCCGATGTTGATGAATGGCAATCGTGGGCGCAGAAAAATGGCGTGCGTGCCGACATTCGTACGTTCATCCACTATCACCCCGAAGCGCTGGTGCGCGAGATTCCTGCAGAACCGACTCCGTTCTCGACGCCCCGCGCCTGGGCGGCTCTGTCGCGAGCGCTCGATCTGACCGAAGCCGCGGGAATGCTCACCGGCGAAACACGCCGCGCACTCGCGTTCGGCCGGCTCTCGCCAGAAGATGCAGCGGTGTTCTGCGCGTTGGCCGAGGAGACGATTGCACCGATGCGGCCGCTCGCCGATTACATCGTCAATGCTGAGCTGCTGCCGCAAGGTGAAGCGGCGCGCTGGTTCATTCTGGATTGCATTCGCCGACACGTTCGGGACGGCCGGCTTGATGGCGTGACACCCAAAGCCGTCAATCGCTTTTTGCTAAGTCTTCCGCACGAAAATCAGCTGACCGTGTTAACTGATCTCGTCGAGCAGTGGGGCGCGTTGGGCGCGGACAAGGCGATGTTCAGGCTGCTCAGAAAAGTCGCCGAGCTGTGAGCCAAATACATGGCACCCGCGCTCGGGTCGAGCGCGTGCTGCGTCTGGTTAATGCCCCTCTGCCGCATCTTGCCGGCCTCGTCGCCGCGGCGCGCGTGTCGATCGACGAACGCGTGCCGACGATGGGCGTGTTTGCTTCAGGTCGGCTTGTCGTTAACCCAGGCTTCGTCGCACGATTGAACGATCGTGACCTGCTGTTCGTGCTCGCGCACGAAATGCTGCATCTAGCACTCCGCACGCACGACCGCGCCAAGGGCGCGGGGCGCACCGAGTTCAACTACGCGCATGATTACATCATCAACGACATTCTTCGAAGCGAGTTGGGTGTGGCGGTCATTCCTGCGAGCGGTCTGGACATGCCGGGTGCAAAGGCCAAATCCGCCGAACAAATCGTGCTCGAGATGCGGCGCCGAGGTGATTCGATCGCGTCTCGCTCGCAGGTGTGGGAAGGCCAGCCGGTAAGTGCCGGGCAACGCTTTCCCGGAAACCCGGGGCCCCCCGGTGACCATGATGGAGGCGACGTGCTCGATAGCGCGGTCGAGCGCGATTGGTATCCGAGCGAGGCTGCGGCGCAGCGCGATGCGGCCGAGCGCATCAAAGCGCTTGCGGCTCGCGCGCTCTCGCTTGCCGAAGCGATGAAGGCGATGCGAGGAGTGCGTGGCACAACGCCTGCCGCAGCAACGCAAAACGTGATCGCGTTGCGTGGCCTCTATCGAACGCCGTGGCAGCTTGCGTTGCAGCGCTGGATAGCGTCGGTCGCGCCTGGCGAGCGCACGTTCACGCGCGCATCGCGGCGCAATGCACCGCAGACCGATGTGGTGCTGCCGGGTCGGCGCCGCGAAGGCTGGCTTCTGAACGTGGTGCTCGATACGAGCGCGTCGATGTCAGGCGAGATTGCGACCGCACTTGGGGCTATAGGCGATTACTGCGACGGAGCGGGCGTCGATCAAGTTCGCCTCGTCCAGTGTGACGCGGAGGTCACTTCGGACGAATTTCTGGAGCCGGAGTCGCTCGCAGAACACGAGATCGCGGGTTACGGCGGCAGCAATCTGTCCCCGGCCCTACTGCACCTCGCGGACGATCCGACTACGCGCGCTGCGGTGGTCATCACCGACGGCGACATCGAGTATCCGCGCCAGCTGATGCCGTACGAAATTCTTTGGGTTCTTGCGCCGCGCGCACGAACGCAATTTGCGCCGCCGTATGGTCGTGTCGTTTCGATGACGTAGAGAGGACATCATGAAGGTCGTTCAGGAACTGGTCGCTTACTTCGACCGCCGCGGAAAGCTCAACGCCGCGCAGATCCGATCGCTTCTTGACAGCGGATACCTCGCAGCGGACGCGCCGGCGAACATGCTCGATCTGGCAGAGCCAATCGGTGCGACCTATTATTTCCGCGTGACCGGAAAGTCGGAAGGTCCGCTATGGGGAACCGACGTGTACACCGGCGACTCGGCACTTGCCGTCGCAGCCGTGCACGCGGGTCAGGTCAACGTGGATGAGACAGCAATCGTCAAGGTTAAAGTCCTCGCGCCCCCGTCAGTGTTCTCCGGTTCTATGCGCCATGGCGTGACGAGCCACGACTTCGGTCGCTTCGGAAGCGCGTACTCGCTGGCCGGCGTTTGAATTAGGCAACCGGCTGCGCAGAGCCACTACGCTCGCGGAGCAGCGTGCGTCGCGATGACGTTGCGGCACTGCAATTCCATTAATGCCCTGCTTTTCGTCCGAACCGGCGAAGGTAATAGGAGAAAAATCACAACGTCTTGTAATGGAACGCGCCATGAACTCGGATCGACTGACCTGTATTCACTTGGAAGTAGCGATTAACGGCTCGACAACAAATCCGCATGAGTCTGCAGAGGACGCGGCATTGCGGAAGCAGCTAGCTGCCCAATGCGCTGCCATAAGAGCGATCAGTACGGTTCCGAGCGAGACGCCCTGACACCTACGGTTACAAAGCGCTTAGTTGGAGGTCGATAGGTCAGGTTCACACGTTGGTTTTCGCATGAACGACGACGGAAAACTGTCTGAGACGACCGAGAGTCCTTCGACTAGCCTGGAAAGCTCCCAACCTCTTGAGCTCGACACGGCGCTACGCGCGAGCGAAGAGCGCTTCAGGACCTTGTTCGAAGCGATGAGCGAAGGCTTCGCCATCGACGAAATAATTTTTGATGAAGCCGGCAGGCCGTTTGACTTGCGTTACCTCGAAGTTAATCCGGCCTTTGAACGTCACACTGGGTTAACTAGAGAGCAGGTAACCGGCCGCACGGCCCGTGAGCTTTTCCCGGACGCAGAGCATTCGTGGTTCGAGGTCTATGGCAAAGTGGCGCTGACGGGTGTGCCAGCGCATTTTGAAGCACGCTTCGGCCCGTTAGGCCGATGGTTTCAAGTGCACGCCTATCGCGTTGCGCCCGGACGCATTGCGACAGTCTTCTTTGATATCACTCAACGCAAGGAAGCCGAACTGCTTCTTCGCAATAGCGAAGAGCGCTTACGCGAGGCCGATCGCCGTAAAGACGAGTTCATCGCGATGCTCGGTCATGAGCTGCGCAATCCACTCGGCCCGATTCGGAATGCGGTGCAAATTCTTAACGTTGTCGCAGCGCACGAGCCGACTGCACGCAAAGCGCGCCAAATGATCGACCGGCAATCGGCGCACATGGCGCGACTGATAGATGACTTGTTGGATATGGCGCGGGTCACACACGGCAAACTCGAAGTAAGTAAGTCTAGGTGCGATCTTGCTGCCATTGTTAGCAACACGATCGAAGACTATCAACCGCAGCTTGAGTCAGCCGGCCTGCACGTAAGCGTCGAGGTGCCCGGTCAATCCGTTTGGGTGTACGGAGACGCTACCCGGCTGAGCCAGATCATCGGCAATGTCCTGCATAACTCGCTGAAATTCACCGAGCCCGGCGGCTCCATAACCGTGCGTCTGCTCCTAAAAGGAGACGGCTGCGAAATCCGGATACGCGACACCGGAATCGGGATGGACACCGCCACGCTCGACAACATGTTCTCCACGTTTAACCAGGCAGACCGCAGCCTCGACCGAAGTCGCGGCGGGTTGGGTCTCGGTATGGCGTTGGTCAAGCACTTGGTTGAGCTCCACGACGGCCAGGTGCATGTCAGCAGTGAAGGTTTGGGAAAAGGCAGCGAAGTGTCGGTCCGAATTCCTGTCGAGCTCGCGGTGGCACCATCGGCAACCAATCAGCCGATGGCGAACAACGTAAAGAGCAGTGGCTTGCGTCTGCTCGTGATAGAAGACAACGTCGATGCGGCCGAGAGCTTGTGCATTCTTCTGCAGTTAAATGGGCACACTACCGAGAAAGCGCATACCGGTCCAGCAGGTGTAAAGGCCGCGCAAGCATTTCTTCCGGAAGTTGTGCTGTGCGACCTCGGCTTGCCGGGCCTGGACGGGTACGCAGTTGCACGCGCGCTTCGAGCCGAGCCTCAATTCAAGGATCTCTACCTGGTGGCGCTGACAGGTTACGGACAAGAGGAAGATCAGCAGCGCACGTTAGAGGCTGGATTTGACTTGCATCTAGTGAAACCAGTGGATCATGCGGCTCTCGAGATGGTACTGGCGAGTAAGTCATCGCGGGACGCTACCCTCGCCCGGAAGGGGACATGAGCTTGCAAGCGGCGGCAGGCTGTAGCGCCTGCCCTTGTGCTGAGCTAGCGGTTCTGCGCGACGACGGATGTATCTGTGACTAAGCTGATGAATCTCTTCGCGTCACCGACTCGAGGTAGGTTGTTGAACATGACGTAGACCTCGCCTTCAGCCGGAATGCGTTTCATCAGCCATCGCAACTCGTCATCTGAATAAACGTGCCGACTGCCGGTGACTCCATGCAGGCGAAAGTAAGTGGGCGAATGGGTCTGTGCATCGGTGACGAAGGGGTCCACGACATGCACTATCGCAAGCTCGGCGCATAGTCGTGCGACCTGCGGTTCAGGCCAGAGCCCCCGCGGCTCCCACATCAAACGAATCCCTTTAGGGCGGTCGATGCGCTCGAAGAACGCCTGCAAGTTTTCGATGTGTTCGTCAGTCGGTCTGAAACTGGCGGGGCTCTGAAAAAGAATCGCGGTCGCCGACAGAATCTCGGCGCACTCGACTGTGCGACGCCAGCCTTCATCGACGATGGGAGTGTTACGAAACGCACCAAGCCCATCACGTTCGTGCGCGCTGAGCGTTCGTCGCATGCGTCGATAGGTCGAGCTCGTGCTGGTGTGCGTAATCAGCTGCCAGGCCTTGAGCGTGAACTCGAAAGCTGCCGGCGCATTAGCGCGCCAGCGGCGCAACGTATCGTCTTCGGGCGGCTGATAGAAAGTCTGTTGAACTTCAACGACAGGAAAGTGGCGAGGGTATTGAGCCATTCCGACCGTAAAGCCACAGAGGCCTACCTTAATTTGTCGCAAGTTTCGCCTCATGCCTAGAAGGCCGTGCCGCCAGCATGACGGCGCGGCAATTCGATAACGCCCTCGACTTATACCCCGCAGCAATGTTGCAGAGCTGGAATACCACTTGCTCAGCATCGCTACTGCCAATGTGGCAGCTCAAAGCACCGTGCGTGTAAAGCCGGCGCGTCAAAACATGGAGAAGTAAATGATTCGTTCAGTTGGTTCATTAAATGTAAAAGCGTCCCGCAATGTGATTCTGGCCTTTTCGCTGGGAGTGGCGTGTGCAATGCCTGCAGTGGCACAGACATCTACCGGCAGTACAACAACCGGGGCTGCCAGGGCCCCCACCACGGTTTCTACGACCGACCGACGTGAAGACAGAGATTGGGGCTGGATTGGTCTGTTGGGCCTGATTGGGCTAGCCGGTCTGATGAGAAAGAAAGACACTCACGAGGACAAGCGCACCTTCAGCACGAGTCCGCGTTAGTTGATAAAAGCTAGCGACTCTGCGCGGCGCACTGGCGTGCCCGCGCAACCCCTTGTTGCGTCGGCTGCGTTCGTATAGGTAACTCTCAATCGGGCGTTACAACGCTTGCGGTTTGGATAGAAGCAGAGTTACGTGGATAACGCCCTCGCTGTGCGTTGTCGTCATCGGCAAGCCGCTTTCACGAAATACCGCTAGCATTGCTGCATTGTCTTCCAGCACATCAGCCTCAAACTTTGCGATTCCACTATCGCGCGCCATATGCCTGAGATGACGTAGCAGACGTCCTGCGATCCCGCGGCCTCCATAGTCGTCTGCGACAACAAATGCAACCTCTGCGCTCCCCTCACTGGCGACGTAGCGACCCAGTCCAATCAGCGTCTCTTGCTGTCGCGCGCCGACCGTAGTCAAGAGGACGACTGCGCTTACGTAGTCGATCTCCGTCAGATGTCGCAATTCCTCCTCGCTTAACTGCGTTTTCGCATGAAAAAAGCGGGCGTAAATTGAACCAGGTGCGAGAGCCCGAAAAGCCGTGACGATGAGCTCTTTATCGTCTGGCCGAGCTGCCCGAATTGTCACAGGACTGCCGTCGTTCAAAGTCTCTCGAACCAGAAACTGCGCTGCTTGACGCGCGGCTTCAGTATCGTGTCCGGGCGGCAGGGACAAAGTGAACACTTTCGCCTTAGCCCTTTGGTCCAATAAAGTGCTCTCCGACTACTCCGCCGCGGTTTCTTCCTCCATCCCCGCCATCGCCTCTGCGCCAAGGTAGCGCTCGATTTCTTCCCGATAACGCCGGCTCAGCCTCGATTGGGTAGCCGCGTCTGCCTTTTCCTTCAGCTCAGGAAACCATTCGCTTTCTTCCTCATACATGTGATGCGTAACGGCACCCCGAACATGTTCGAGCTTGTCGAGAAAGTCCTGGCTCATTGGCTCCAGCGAATCAAGCTCAGCCATGTTCACTTTGGCCCCGCTCTGCTCCACGTAGGCCTTAGTTGCGTGGGCTTTTTCTCCCAACTGCACCAGCGCTGGATAGATCACCGACTCTTCCGCGTTGGAGTGACCGGTAAGGATCGCAGCAAGCTGCTTCTGGGCAGCACGCTGGGACGCAGCACTGGTCGCCATTTCGACAGCATCGAATGCACCTTCGATTTCCACGTGGTGCGCAAGAATCATCGCGAACCAGCCGCTCGAGCCGGCAATCGACCGTGCCTTCGCGCGGGCCTGCGCGCGCTCTTCATCACTTTCGGGGGGCGTCACGGCTGCAATAACTTTGTCTAGAACACTCATATCCACTCCTGGCAGGTTGAGCCCGTGCACGGAGCATTTGACGTGCCGACGCCCCTTCTAACGAGGTCTAATGCCTGCAACACGATTTGCGCAAAGAACTTCGCTGGTCTAAACAAATTGAAAATTGCCACCTACAACGTCAACGGTGTCAACGGGCGCTTGGCTACTTTGCTTGCGTGGTTAGCGGAGACGAGGCCGGACGTTGTCTGTCTGCAAGAACTAAAGACCGACGATACGAAATTTCCAGCGCGCGCAATCGAGGATGCGGGCTACGGCGCGATCTGGCATGGACAGCGGTCGCACCACGGCGTCGCAATTCTGGCCAAAGGCGAAACCCCGATAGAAATTAGACGCGGTCTGCCGGGCGACGCTGAAGACAAGCAAGCTCGCTATCTCGAAGCGCAAGTCCGAGGACTCGTAGTCGCGTCCATTTACCTCCCGAACGGCAATCCGCAACCTGGGCCGAAATTCGATTACAAGCTCGCATGGTTTGAGCGCCTGATCGCGCACGCAGCGACCCTGCACCAGTCAGCCAAGCCAGTCGTCCTCGCTGGCGATCTAAACGTCGTGCCAACCAACTTCGACATCTACAACCCTTGGGTGTGGCGCTTTGATGCCGTGATGCAGCCAGAGACTCGCGACGCCTACGGAAGGCTTCTTGCGCAAGGATGGATCGATTCAGCTCGGCATTTGTATCCGGGTCAGAAGATCTACACGTTTTGGGTCAACGACGGCGCGTTTCAGCGCAACGCGGGCTTTCGCATGGACTTCTTGCTATTAGGTCCTAACTTAGCTTCGCGGCTCACAGAAATGAAAGTCGACAGCGAGTTTCGCGGGAGGGAACGTGCAAGCGATCATGCACCCGCTTGGGTAGCGATCGACGTATAGCTGGCGTAGCAGCGGTTAGAAAATGCCCAGAAATAACAACAGGAGCGCCGTCAACACGATCGAAATACCAATCGAAGCGAGGCAGCCGATTCGATTGGAGAAGAACAAAAACATG
>DATLOA010000067.1:0-11362 GCA_035536515.1 Burkholderiaceae bacterium
AGAGGTACACGAGCTGGTCGAGTTCCTGCGCGACCCGTCGAAGTTTCAGAAGCTCGGTGGCAGAATCCCGCGCGGTGTGTTGATGGTCGGTTCGCCGGGTACCGGCAAAACATTGCTTGCAAAGGCGATCGCAGGCGAAGCCAAGGTTCCGTTTTTCTCGATCTCCGGTTCGGACTTCGTCGAGATGTTCGTCGGCGTCGGCGCGGCGCGCGTGCGCGACATGTTCGACCAAGCGAAGAAGCACGCGCCTTGCATCATCTTTATCGATGAGATCGATGCGGTCGGCCGCCAGCGTGGGGCGGGGCTTGGCGGCGGCAACGACGAGCGCGAGCAGACGCTGAATCAGATGCTGGTTGAAATGGACGGTTTTGAAACCGGTATGGGCGTGATCGTGATCGCCGCGACCAACCGTCCCGACGTGCTCGACCCGGCGCTGCTACGCCCGGGCCGCTTCGATCGCCAAGTCGTCGTGCCGTTGCCCGATATCCGTGGCCGTGAACAGATTCTGAACGTGCACATGCGCAAGGTGCCGATTGGCGCTGACGTGCGCGCGGACCTGCTGGCGCGCGGCTCGCCGGGTTTTTCCGGGGCGGATCTTGCGAATCTGGTCAACGAAGCCGCACTCTTTGCCGCGCGTCGCAGTGCGCGCGTGGTCGAGATGGTCGACTTTGAAAAAGCCAAAGACAAGATCATGATGGGCGCCGAGCGCAAGTCGATGGTGATGACCGAGGAAGAGCGCCTGAATACGGCGTATCACGAGGCGGGTCACACGTTGGTCGCGAAGAAAATGCCGAAGAGCGATCCGGTGCACAAGGTCACGATCATTCCGCGCGGGCGCGCGCTCGGCGTGACGATGCAACTGCCCGAGCAGGATCGCTACGCGTACGACCGGCAGTATTTGTTGAGCCGGATCGCCGTGTTATTCGGCGGGAGAATTGCCGAAGAAGTCTTCATGAACCAGATGACGACTGGCGCCAGCAACGATTTCGAGCGAGCGACGCAGATGGCGCGTGACATGGTCACGCGCTATGGCATGAGCGATGCGCTGGGTCCAATGGTTTACGCCGAGAACGAAGGCGAGATTTTTCTCGGGCGCTCGATCACCAAGACCACTAACGTTTCTGAAGAAACGATGCGCAAGGTCGATGCTGAAATTCGCCGCATCATCGACGAGCAGTACGCGATCGCGCGCAAGCACATAGAAGACAATCGCGACAAGATCGAAGCGATGGTCAAGGCGCTTCTTGATTGGGAAACGATCGATACCGAACAGATCGACGACATCCTCGCCGGCCGACCGCCACGCCCACCGAAATCGACCGGCTCGGCTCCGCCGGCGGGCGGGCCGTCGGCCAGCGGCGGCGGCGAGGCCGTCGTGCTGCCTGCTTAAGCGGCGCAACTTGGTAAAAGGCCGGACCTTCCGGCCTTTTTTATTGCGTTTTTACAATACAGCCGATGCGCACTGAGAGAGTCGAGCCCGAGAGTCCTGCGTGGTCGGTGCGTGGCCGCGAGCTCGCGCTCGACCGCGTGCTGATCATGGGCGTCGTCAACGTCACGCCGGATTCGTTTTCCGACGGCGGGAGTCACTTTAACCATCTCGACGCAGTGGCGCATACGAGACGTTTGATCGACGAGGGCGCCGACATTATTGACATCGGAGGCGAGTCGACACGCCCCGGCGCCGCAGACGTGTCGCCGGACGAAGAGATCAGACGCGTCGTGCCGCTGATCGAGGCGCTCAAGGGAAACGCAGTTTTGTTGTCAGTTGACACCAGCAAACCGGAAGTCATGCGCGCCGCATTGGCAGCTGGCGCTGCGATCATCAATGATGTACGAGCGTTGCAACACCCCGGCGCAGCCGAAGTCGTTGCAGAGCACGATTGCGGCGTGGTGCTGATGCACATGCAGGGCACACCCGGCACCATGCAGCAAGCGCCTTACTATCGCGATGTTACGAAGGACGTGGTGCAGTTTCTGGCGCAGCGAGTGCAGTTCGCGCGGGCTCGCGGAATCGAAGCGCGTCGCATCGCGATCGATCCTGGATTCGGATTCGGCAAGACCGACGCGCATAATTTCACGCTTCTGTCAGAGCTTTCGGAGCTCGGACGCATGCAGGTTCCAATCGTGGTGGGGCTGTCGCGCAAATCGATGCTCGGAAGAGCGTCAGGCCGCGCCGTGGCCGACAGAGCTGCGGCGTCGGTTGCGGCTGCATTGCTCGCCGCCGAGCGTGGCGCGAACATCGTGCGCGTGCACGATGTTGCGGCGACGCGCGATGCACTTAGCGTGTTGCGGGCGATGCGGAGCGCTGAGCGATGAGCGGCAAGCGAAAATATTTCGGCACCGACGGCGTGCGCGGCACGGTTGGCGAGGCGCCGATTACGCCTGAGTTTGTGCTGCGGCTCGGTCAGGCGGCGGGCCGCGCGTTGCTGCAAGCCGCAAATAGTTTGAACATGCCGCGTCCTACCGTGCTGATCGGCAAGGACACCCGCATTTCGGGCTACATGCTCGAAG
This sequence comes from Burkholderiaceae bacterium, assembly GCA_035536515.1. GTDB lineage: Bacteria > Pseudomonadota > Gammaproteobacteria > Burkholderiales > Burkholderiaceae_F > JACCZX01. Next base: position 2,512 of record DATLOA010000067.1, read on the forward strand.
CCGCGCTCGAAGCGGGTCTGTCGAGTGCCGGCGTGGACGTTGTGCTGTGCGGTCCCCTGCCGACGCCCGGCGTGGCCTATCTAACGCGCGCACTTCGGCTGGACGCCGGCATCGTGATCAGCGCTTCACACAATCCGTATCCGGATAATGGCATCAAGTTTTTCTCGGCACGTGGCACCAAGCTTTCAGATGCGGTCGAGGAAAGTATCGAGGGCGAGCTTGAGCAGCCGTGGCACTGCGTCGATTCGAGTTTGCTCGGCAAAGTCAGGCGGCTAGACGACGCGGCCGGACGCTACATCGAGTTCTGCAAGCGCACGTTTCCGAACGAAGCGGACCTTAAAGGCCTGAAGATCGTCGTCGACAGTGCGCACGGCGCGGCCTATCACGTGGCCTCGCCGGTGTTTCACGAGCTCGGTGCCGAGGTCATTTCGCTCGGCGCCTCGCCGAACGGGCTGAACATCAACGACGGCGTCGGAGCGGTACACGCGCAACACCTTGCCGACGCGGTGCGAAGTCATAAAGCGGATGTTGGAATCGCGCTCGACGGCGACGCCGACCGGGTGGTCATCGCCGATGCCGAGGGGCGGATTTATAACGGCGACGAGCTGCTGTACATCATTGTGCGCGACCGCATGCGCCACACGAAAATCGACGGCGTGGTCGGCACGTTGATGACCAACTACTCCCTCGAGCGGCGGCTGCGCGAGCTCGACATTCCATTTGTGCGCGCGAAAGTCGGCGATCGATATGTGCTCGAAAAGCTGCAAGAGAAAAAGTGGCACTATGGCGGCGAAGGCTCGGGACACTTGCTGTGCCTCGACTGCCATACCACCGGTGACGGCATCGTCAGCGCATTGCAGGTGCTGTCCGCGGCGCGGCGGCAGAACAAATCGCTCGCGCAATTGACGCACGATCTGGTGTTAATGCCGCAGGCGCTGGTCAATGCCACCGTCGAGCGCGGCTTCGAGTGGCGCTCGCACACAGCGCTGGTCGCCGCGGTATCGGATGCCGAGCGCGAGCTCAACGGCAAGGGCCGCGTGCTGATCCGACCTTCGGGCACCGAGCCGGTGCTGCGTGTCATGGTCGAAGCGTCAGAGGCCGAAATCGCCGAAGCGATGGCGCAGCGTTTGGCGTCGACAGTTCGGACGCCTGCGAGCGCGCGGTAGCGCAGGACGGCCGCTACAGCGCGGTTGGGCACCCCCTGACAGCAGCGCCGCCAACGCGCCGGTCGCTGCCTCCTATGGAGGCGGCGCGCTCGCATTGCGATGGTTGTGGTTATTGCTTTGGCGGCAGCAATACTCGGTCGATCACGTGCACGATGCCGTTTGTTGCCGTTTTATCGGCGCTCGTGACCAGCGCTTCTTCAACTGTTACGTAGTTCGCGGTGCGCGCCAGCGCGACGTTTGCCCCATTGACTGTCTTCGTGTTGCCCGCCTTGACTTCTGCCGCCGAGGATTGGAAGGGAGTACGTGGTACGTCAGCACACGCTTAAGTTGGTCCTGGTTGGCGGCAAGCTCAGCCATCGTCTTGGCAGGCACCGCCTTGAACGCTTCGTTGGTAGGCGCAAACACGGTGTACGGCCCCGCGCCGGCGAGCGTCTCGTTCAGCCCGGAATCGTTGATCAGCTTCGATAGCGTTGACAGGTCCGGGTCGGAACCGATGACTTGAACGACGTTTTGGGGTGGCATAGAAGCGCAGCCTGCAAGCGAAATTACCAGCAAGCCAAGCACGCACATTCGGCGGTTCATAACTTCTCCTGAAGGGCGCGAGATTGCGCCCGCGCATCCTATGCGTGTCCAATGACAGCCGCGTGACACCACCTCGCAAAGCGAAAGTGAAATGGCGCTCATGTCACCGAACGGTCACACCCACCTCCTAGACTGTGCTTGGTCCGAATCCTAGGTTTTTTCTCGTGGGGTATTCAATGAAATTTTGCTCCTTTAAATCGCTGGCGGCAGTGGCCGTGCTGGCAGGCTTTTCCGCCGCCGGTGCGCAGGAAGTCACGGGCGCTGGCGCTTCGTTCCCGGCTCCGGTGTATGCCAAGTGGGCCGACGCGTACAACAAAGCGACCGGCGTGCGCATCAACTATCAGTCCGTGGGGTCCGGCGCCGGCATGCGGCAGATTCGCGGCAAGACCGTCGACTTCGGCGCCTCCGATGCGCCGTTGTCGGACGCCGAGCTCGCCAAGGACGGTTTGATCCAGTTTCCGACCGTCATCGGCGGCGTCGTGCCGGTTGTCAACATCAAGGGGATCACACCGGGGCAGTTGAAGATGACGGGCGCGCTGCTCGGAGATATTTATCTCGGCAAGGTCACCAAGTGGAATGATCCGGCGGTCGCTGCTTTGAATCCCGGCGTGCCGCTGCCCGATTCGGCAATCGCCGTCGTGCGTCGCGCCGATGGATCGGGAACCAGTTTTCTGTTCACCAATTATCTGTCGAAGACGAGCCCGGACTGGAAGGCGAAGGTCGGTGAAGGCACGGCGGTCAATTGGCCGACGGGCGCCGGCGGCAAGGGCAACGAAGGCGTGTCGGCTTTCGTGCAGCGCTTGCCGAATTCGATCGGCTACGTCGAGTACGCGTACGCGAAGCAGAACAAGATGTCGCACGTGCAGATGCGCAATCAGGCGGGCAGCTTTGTTGCGCCGAGCGACGCGAGCTTTAAGGCAGCCGCCGCGGGTGCCGAGTGGTCGAAGAGCTTCAACCAGGTGCTGACCGATCAGCCGGGCAAAGACGCATGGCCGATCACCGGCGCGACGTTCATCATGATGCACGCGAAGCAGGACAAGCCGCAGCAGGCGGCCGCCGCATTGAAGTTCTTCGACTGGGCGTACACCAATGGCGACAAGATGGCCGACGACCTCGACTACGTGCCAATGCCGGACGCTGTTGAAAGCATCATCCGCACGCAATGGCGGAAGATCACCGACGGCGCAGGCAAATCGGTCGTTAACTAAGTCAGCGCAGCCGGCACCGTCGACGCACCGGCAGCGGCTTTGACTGATTTGAATCGAGTCATGGCGTTACGATGAGTTCTATTGCAACGACCGAGCTGCCGCCCGATGTGCTGCAGCCGCGAGAGCTGCCTCCAGTGCGCCCTTCTGGACGATTCGGCGATGTTGTCTTTGCCAATGTGACCCGCCTCGCGGCGGTGATCACCCTATCGCTGCTCATCGCCATCATCGTGTCGCTCGTGATCGGCGCATGGCCGTCAATTCGCGAATTCGGCCTGCCGTTTTTATGGACTGCCGAGTGGGATCCGGTGCAGAACAAGTTCGGCGGTCTGGTGATGATCTACGGCACGATCGCGACGTCGATCATCGCGTTGATCATCGCGGTTCCTGTGAGTTTCGGTATCGCGCTGTTTCTAACCGAGCTTTCGCCGAAGTGGCTGAAGCGTCCACTCGGCACGGCGATTGAACTGTTGGCAGCGATTCCGTCCATTGTTTACGGCATGTGGGGGCTGTTCGTGTTTGCGCCGATCCTTGCGCGGTTCGTGCAGCAGCCGTTGCAAGTTGCGTTCGGCAACGCGCCGCTGATCAGTGGCTTGGTGTCAGGTCCGCCAGTCGGCATTGGCATCCTGTCCGCCGGCATCATCCTGGCGATCATGATCATTCCGTTCATCGCGGCCGTGATGCGGGACGTATTCGAGGTGACGCCGGCGTTGCTGAAAGAATCCGCCTACGGTCTCGGTTCGACCACATGGGAAGTCGTGTGGAAAGTGGTATTGCCGTTTACCAAGGCCGGCGTCGTCGGGGGCATCATGCTCGGGCTCGGACGCGCCCTGGGCGAGACGATGGCGGTGACGTTCGTTATCGGGAACTTCAATCAGCTTGATACCCTGTCGTTGTTCGAAGCCGCGAATTCGATTACCTCGGCGCTGGCGAATGAATTCGCTGAAGCCACTCCCGGATTGCACGAAGCCTCGCTGATCTATCTCGGGCTCATCTTGTTCTTTATCACCTTCGTCGTGCTTTCGTTGTCCAAGCTGTTGCTCCTGCAGATGCGCCGGAAAGAGGGCACTCGCACATGAGCGCTGTACAGGTCCAGACCTCGCGCGGCGACTACCGACTGCCGCTGCATCGGCGTCGTAAGCTGATCAACGGCGTCGCGCTCGCGCTGTCGCTCACTGCAATGGCGTTTGGTCTGGTCTGGCTCGTCTGGATTTTGTGGGACGTGCTGATTCTCGGTGTACAAGGGATCACTGTAGCCACGTTCAGTGAATCGACGCCGCCGCCAAACTCCGACGGCGGCGGGCTGGCAAACGCGATCGTCGGCTCGCTGATCATGGTGCTATCGGCTACGGCGGTCGGTACGCCGATTGGAATTCTGGCGGGAATTTACCTCGCCGAGTATGGCCAGCGTACCGGGCTTGGCCGGGTGACGCGTTTTATCAACGACATTTTGTTATCTGCGCCCTCGATCGTGATCGGCTTGTTCGTGTACACGATTATCGTGGCGCAGACGCGCACGTTCTCGGGTTATGCCGGCGTGATTGCGCTGGCGTTGATCGTCATTCCAGTAGTCGTGCGTACCACCGAGAACATGTTGCAGTTGATTCCGAATACGCTGCGTGAGGCCGCGGTTGCATTGGGTTCGTCGAAGCGAGTGATGATCATTCGGGTCACGTTGAAGGCGGCCCGCGCGGGTGTGGTGACGGGCGTGCTGCTAGCGCTGGCGCGCATCGCCGGCGAAACTGCGCCGTTGTTGTTCACCGCCTTGTCCAACCAGTTCTTCAGCACGGATCTTCGCGATCCGATGGCCAATTTGCCGGTGACTATCTTCAAGTTCGCGCTCAGCCCGTTTGCGAACTGGCAGGAGATGGCGTGGGCGGGAGTGTTTCTGATCACCATCGGCGTACTGGCGTTGAACATACTTGCGCGCGTGCTGTTCCGGCAAAAATACTAAGAGGCAGATGCGAATGGAAGGCGTGACGGTACGGACAGCGGGCGCGGCAGTGAATCGGCCGGCAACGACGGCGAGCGCACCGACAGGCGCCGTTGGGGGCAAGCTCGCCAACGAGCGCGTCAAGATGGATGTGCGCGATCTCAATTTCTACTATGGCAAGTTCCAGGCGCTTAAAAACATCAACCTGCAGATTGCGGAAAAGAAGGTGACCGCTTTCATCGGACCCTCGGGCTGCGGCAAATCAACCTTGCTGCGTGTGTTCAATCGCATGTATGAGCTGTATCCCGAGCAGCGCGCCGAAGGCGAGGTCAACGTCGACGGGGAGAACATCCTGACTTCCAGGGAAGACGTGGCTCTGATCCGCGCCAAGATAGGAATGATTTTTCAGAAGCCGACACCTTTTCCGATGTCGATCTACGACAACATTGCTTTCGGCGTGAAATTGTTTGAAAACCTGTCGCGCGCCGCGATGGATGAACGTGTCGAGTGGGCATTGCGCAAAGCGGCCTTGTGGACGGAGGTCAAAGACAAGCTCGCTCAATCGGGAACAAGCTTGTCGGGCGGGCAGCAACAGCGCCTGTGTATTGCTCGCGGAATCGCGGTCAAGCCAGAGATTATTTTGCTCGACGAACCGTGCTCGGCGCTCGACCCAATCTCGACGGCAAAGATCGAGGAGCTGATCGACGAGCTGAAAGCCGATTACACGGTCGCCATCGTCACTCACAATTTGCAGCAGGCGGCGCGGGTGTCGGACTACACGGGTTACATGTATTTGGGCGATCTAGTGGAGTTCGGCGATACCGATCAGATCTTCGTCAAGCCCGCGCGCAAAGAAACCGAGGACTACATTACCGGCCGTTTCGGCTGACAACGTCTCGGGTGTCGGGACACTTAAGGAAAGCAATGCCGACTGGCGACCATTCGATCAAGAAATACGACGAAGAGCTTGAAGCGATTCGGTCGCGCGTGCTGCAGATGGGCGGGCTGGTCGAGTCGCAGGTGCGAACTGCGCTCGATGCGTTCGAAAGTGCCGACCAGCAGCTTGCGCAGCAGGCGATAGACGCCGACCGGCGCGTCAACGAGCTCGAAATGGACGTCGACCAGATGGTTAACTACGTGATCGCGCGGCGCCAGCCCACCGCCGGAGATTTGCGCATGATTACTGGCGTTGCGAAGGTGATCACCGACCTGGAGCGCATCGGCGACGAGGCGAGCAAAATTGCGCGCGCAGTCAAGTGGCTGCACGAAAAAGGCGACCAAGCGCGGCTTAACCGCATTCCGGATATCAAATATTCGGGCGAGGCGGCGGCGTCGATGTTGAGGCGAGCACTCGACGCGTTTGCCCGCATGGACGCAGTGGCGGGTGCGTCCATCATCAAGGACGATCTCGGCATCGACGATCGCTTTCGCGCGGTCTTGCGGCAGTTGATCACATTCATGATGGAAGATCCACGGACGATTTCGGCGTCACTCGATTGCGTATGGGTCGCCAAGGCAATCGAGCGGATCGGCGATCACGCAAAAAACGTCGCGGAGCATGTGATCTTCATTTCGCAAGGTTGGGACGCACGCCACCAATCGTTAGAAGACGTCGAGCGAGCAGTGGCCCGAGCATGAGGCCGCTGAGCCGCGAGGCGAATTACTTCTTCCTCCGGGGCGCCTCGCGCTGCGCAATGCGGCAGCCATGACAGCCGCATCGATTCTGGTGATCGAGGACGAGCCCGCGATTCAGGAATTGGTTGCCTATACGTGCGCGACGCAGGGTTACACCGTGCGGCGTGCCGAGTCTGCTGGTGCGGGGCGTGCGGCGATCGACCGTGAGCTGCCCGACATGGTTTTGCTCGACTGGATGCTGCCGGATAAGCCTGGGATCGAACTGCTGAAAGACTTGCGGGCGCACGATCGCACGAAGGTCATTCCGGTCATTATGCTGACTGCGAAGGGCAATGAAGCGGACAAGGTAATTGGGCTTGATAGCGGCGCTGATGATTACGTTGTCAAACCGTTTTCACCGCGCGAGCTTCTGTCTCGCATGCGCGCTGTGTTCCGCCGCCGCGCGCCCGAGCACAGCGGCGAGGCGCTCGAATTCGGCCCCTTGAAGATCGATCCGTCGCGCCACGAAATATTGGTCGACGGGAAATCGGTCAAGATGGGTTTGGCCGAATTCAAGTTGCTCAAATTCTTGATCAGCTATCCCGACCGCGTGTTCTCGCGCACCCAGCTGCTCGATAGCGTCTGGGGCGATCACGTATTTATTGAAGAACGCACGGTCGATGTGCACGTGTTGCGCCTGCGCAAGGCCTTAGCGCCGATGAGCGCACAGCATCTGATTCAAACCGTGCGCGGGCTCGGATACCGGTTGTCCATGCAGCCCGAGCACTAAAGACATGATCAGCGGGTCACGGCGACTGCTGGTTCTTGCCCCGACATTGCTGCGGCTGGCGGGCCTCGCTGCGTTCGCCACGGTCGTCGGGAGTGCGTTGGGAGTTCAGGCAGGCTTGTGGATAGCGGTGCTAGGTCTCGCAACTTTGTTGTTGATTCATTTGCGCTATGCGGCATTGCTCGCATCGTGGCTAGAGCAACCGCGACTTGAAGAGCTGCCCGATGGCTGGGGCGTATGGGCCAACGTGTTTGCGCGCATATATAAGACGCACCGTGCCACTACCCAGAACGAGAGCAGGTTATTGGAAAACGAGGAGCGCTTTAGGCGCACGATCAGCGCACTTCCTGAAGGCATCGCGCTGATTGACGGCACTTTGCAGATCGACTGGTGCAATCCCGTGGCTGAGCAGCACCTCGGCATTTCTTTGCGCGCCGACCAGGGCCTGCGCATTACGAACCTCGTGCGCGATCCCGAGTTCGTCGGCTATATGACCTCCGGGCGCTTCGATGCGCCGCTGGTGTTTCAGCCAATCGGCAGGCTTGGCCTGACGCTCGAAGTGCGCATCGTGGAGTTTGAACCCATGCGCTCGATCCTGATCACACGCGACATTACGCAGCGCGAGAGAGTCGATGCTGTGCGGCGCGACTTCATTGCCAACGTATCGCACGAATTGCGCACGCCATTGACTGTGGTCAACGGCTTTCTCGAAACTCTGATCGACACTCAGTCTGAACACGGCACAACACGCCAGCACCATTTGCAGTTGATGCACGAACAGGCGCAGCGCATGCACCGGCTGGTCGAGGATTTACTGGTGCTGTCACGCCTCGAATCGCGTGAAAAGCCTGTGTCCGATGAGGTTGTCGACATCCAGCAATTAGTACGCGAGGTCGCCGATGAGGCACGGGCGCTGTCTCTTGGTCGACACCGGATAGACGTGGAGTTGACCCCCGCCTTCGTGCGAGGCAGCCGCGAAGAGCTGCGCAGTGCCTTCGGCAACATCGTCTCGAATGCGGTGCGCTACACGCCTGATGGTGGAGTTATTGCGCTCGCTTGGCGCGAAGACGCGGCGGGTGGCCGCTTTGAAGTGAGTGATACGGGGCTCGGCGTCGCATCCGATCACATTCCCCGTTTAACCGAGCGCTTTTATCGCGTTGATAAAAGCCGCTCGCGCGAAACCGGCGGCACCGGGCTCGGGCTGGCCATTGTCAAACATGTGTTGCTGCGACACGGTGGGTATCTTGACGTGCAATCAGAAGTAGGTCGCGGCAGCACATTCTCAGCGGTGCTGCCGCGCCAGCGGCTGATTGCGCATACCGACGAGGTTGTCGCGGCTGCGTAGTCTCCAAGCAGGCATGCGGTGCTATCATTTTGCGCCCTCGGGGTGTAGCGCAGCCTGGTAGCGCGCCTGCTTTGGGAGCAGGATGTCGGGAGTTCGAATCTCTCCACCCCGACCAGTTTCTGCTTGCGTCTCAGGTCAGGATCTGCCCGTAGCTCAGCTGGATAGAGCACCAGCCTTCTAAGCTGGGGGTCACAGGTTCGAGTCCTGTCGGGCAGGCCA
>DATLOA010000068.1:0-3029 GCA_035536515.1 Burkholderiaceae bacterium
GGATTCAGAAAAATGCCCCAGCGATACTCAGGCATCTTCACGTAGCCGAAATTCGCCCAGCCGTCGCGCTCGACGCTGATCGCGGTCCGCAGATAAACGTCGTATCCATGACTGCCATCGGGCCCCGTCTCGCGCCACCAGTCGATGAAGCGCGGCTGCCAATGCTCTAGCGCGCGTTGCAGCGACTTGTCAGCGCCAAGGTCGACGTTGTTCGGAATTCTGTCAGTCGTATTGATGTGGATCGTGCCGCTCATACTCTTTCCCAATTGAACCGAGCCTTGTTACCGCTGCCGTAAACCTTCAACGCACCGGTCTCGCCAACCGCGTTCGGGCGCGTGAAGATCCAGTTCTGCCAGGCGGACAGCCGGCCAAACACGCGAGATTCCATTGTCTCAGTGACCCCGAAGCGAAGGTTGGCTTCCATTCCCGTTAGCGCGTCGGGTGACAAGCTAGCCCGCTCCTCGAGAGCGAGACGGATTTCGTCGTCCCAGTCGAGCTCGTCGGGTGCAACCGTGATCAGGCCAAGGTCGAGCGCGTCCCTGGCTGCCAGCTTCACGCCGACGACTGCGCGGACGCGCTCGACGGTGCTTGCATCGCGATAGAACCGCGCTTCGATGCGCGAAAGCTGATCGACTCGCTCGTACGAACCGAAGTTCATCGGCGACAGCGCGATCGTCGCGTCTTCGGCGGTCATATAGCTGCGATCTGCGGCAAGCGCGAGCTCGAGCAAGGTGCCGGCAAAACAGGAACCAGGTTCGATCAGTGCAAACAGCGTGCGTGATGAGACGTCGAGGCGCGCCAGCGTGCGGCGGAGCATGCCGATCGTTTCACGCACAAACCAGTGGTCGCGATGTTGTTCGAGCGCCTTGTCGATCGCCAGCACAGCATCGGCGTCACCGCTTGTCTTAAGGAGCCACGTGCCGATCTCGAGCTGATTCGTCCGCAGCATCAGAATGGCGTCGTCCAGCTCGCGCGCCATTCGCAGCGGCCACCATGAGGCACCGAGAGCAACGATACTGTCAACGTCTTTCGGTTGCGCTGAGCGCGGCGAGTTGACCAGGATCGTCGCGCGGCGCAATTCTCGATCCAACTGCACCCAGACGTATTCGTAGCGATAACCAGTGTCGTCGATCGTGCGCTTCAGCGGCAACAGATGCACGCCTTGCGCCGATACCGGCCGGTCGCTCACTGCGGCAAGTTCCAGCGCGCGACGCTCAACTGCGTCCTGAAACTGCTGCGACTTGACGACAGCATCGACCAGCCGCCACTGCACCGCGCGCGCGCCGCGCACGCCCTCGGTCGTCGTGCAAAAAATATCTGCCAGATCGTGCCGCACCCTTCGCTTGTCGGTAAGCCGCGTCAGCCCGCCGGTTCCGGGCAGCACGCCGAGTAACGGCACCTCGGGCAGGCTTACCGCGGACGAGCGATCGTCGACCAGAAATATTTCATCGCACGCAAGAGCTAACTCGTACCCGCCGCCGGCCGTGGTGCCATTGCACGCGGCGATGAACTTCAGTCCCGAATTGCGACTCGCGTCTTCGATACCGTTGCGCGTTTCGTTAGTGAATTTGCAGAAGTTGACCTTCCACGCGTGCGACGACAAGCCGAGCATGAAAATGTTGGCGCCCGAGCAGAAGATGCGATCCTTGCCGCTGGTGACGATCACGCTACGCACTTCCGGGTGCTCGAAGCGGATGCGCTGCAAAGCATCAGCGAGCTCGATGTCGACACCGAGGTCGTACGAATTGAGCTTCAGCTTGTAGCCGGGCCGGATGCCGCCGTCTTCATGGATGTCGATGACGATGCGCGCGAGCGGGGCCTCGACGCTGAGTTTCAGATGCGCGTACCGGTCTGGATGCGTTTGATAATTGACGAGCGATTCCACGAGTTGCGGCATGCGCTGGCTATCCTCCATCAGAATCGCCCCGTGCATCGTGCTTGCGGGGCGAAAGTCTGCGCTCTATTCTGCCTTTTTAGGTGCTGCCATGCTTCCGCCGCCCGCTCAACTCAACTTTGCGCAGCATCTGCTTGATGCGAACGTGTCGCGCGCGGGCAAGCTTGCCTACCGTGACGATGAACGCACGCTGACGTACGGCGCGCTCGAAGACAGCATTCGCCGGTTCGCTGCCGCGCTTACCGCGCTCGACATCCGCCGTGAAGAACGCGTATTGCTGCTGATGCACGACACGATCGACTGGCCGGTGGCATTCCTCGGATGCTTGTACGCGGGCGTTGTTCCAGTGGCGCTGAACACACTGCTGACGCCCGCCGATTACGCCTACATGCTGGTGCACAGCCGCGCGCAGGCGGCGTTTGTTTCAAGTGCATTGGCGCCGATGCTGAGTCAGGCGATGAAAGAAACATCGCACGAGATCAAGAACGTCGTTGAGACATCGCAATTTCCGTCGTTACTGGCGCAACACGCGCCGGCGAAGTCGTCCGCAGCGACGGCAGCCGATGACATTGGCTTCTGGTTGTATTCGTCGGGTTCGACCGGCAAACCGAAGGGCACCGTCCACACGCATGCGAATCTGTACTGGACAGCAGAGCTGTACGGCAAGCCGATCCTCGGCGTGCGTGAGGACGACGTCGTGTTTTCGGCGGCGAAACTTTTTTTCGCGTACGGGCTAGGCAATGCGCTGACATTTCCGCTGTCAGTAGGCGCCACTGTAGTGCTGATGGCAGAGCGGCCGACGCCGCAAGCGGTATTCAAGCGACTGTCGATCACCATCAGCGATCGGCGCCCTACAATCTTCTACGGCGTGCCAACGCTGTATGCCGCGATGCTGGCCGCCCCCGATCTGCCCACACGAGGGGACATTAGTCTGCGCTTAGCGGTTTCTGCCGGCGAACCGCTGCCGAAAGACATCGGCGAGCGCTTCACCGCGCGTTTTGGTTGCGAGATTCTGGACGGCATCGGTTCGACGGAGATGCTGCACATCTTTCTATCCAATCGCGGGGGACAAGTGCGCTACGGCACGACTGGAACACCGGTGCCGGGCTACGAGGTCGAGCTGCGCGACGAGCAC
>DATLOA010000069.1:0-5075 GCA_035536515.1 Burkholderiaceae bacterium
CCGGTTACAGCCGCCCAGATTGCCTCGTCGATCGGGCCAGGCCTGGCCAAGGCCGCCATTGCGGCTAAGGTCGACGGCAAACTGGTCGACGTGGGCTATTCGATCGATCGCGACGCCGAGGTCGCCATCGTTACCGAACGAGACGCGGACGGCATCGACGTAATTCGCCACTCCACGGCGCATCTGCTCGCCCATGCCGTCAAGGAGTTGTTTCCCGAGGCGCAGGTCACGATCGGTCCGGTAATAGACAATGGGTTTTACTACGATTTTGCCTACAAGCGCCCCTTCACGCTGGACGACCTGGCCGCGATCGAGCGGAAAATGGGCGAGCTCGCGAAGAAAGACGAGCCCATGGTGCGCGAGCTCTGGACGCGGGACGACGCCGTGAAATTTTTCGAATCGATCGGCGAAAAATACAAGGCCGAGATCATTGCTTCGATTCCGGCGAATGAAGACATTTCTTTGTATCGCGAAGGCGGCTTCATCGATTTGTGCCGCGGCCCGCATGTGCCGTCGTCAGGCAAGCTGAAAGTGTTCAAGCTGACGAAGGTCGCGGGCGCGTATTGGCGCGGTGACCAGGCGAACGAGCAACTGCAGCGCATATACGGCACGGCCTGGGGACGAAAGGAAGACCAGGACGCGTATCTGAAGATGCTCGAGGAAGCGGAGCGGCGCGACCATCGCAAGCTGGGTAAGGAACTTGACCTGTTCCACTTCCAGGAAGAGGCTCCCGGACTGGTGTTTTGGCATCCGAAGGGCTGGGTGATCTGGCAGGCGGTCGAGCAATACATGCGCGCCGTGTACCGCGACAATGGTTATCAGGAAGTCCGGGCGCCGCAGATTCTCGATCGTTCGCTATGGGAAAAGTCAGGTCACTGGGAAAATTACCGCGAGAACATTTTCACGACCGAGTCAGAGAATCGGTACTACGCGCTGAAGCCGATGAACTGCCCGGGCCATGTGCTGATCTACAACGCGAATCTTCACAGTTATCGCGAGCTGCCGTTGCGCTACGGCGAGTTCGGCTTCTGCCATCGCAACGAGTCGTCGGGCTCATTGCACGGACTGATGCGGGTGCGCGGCTTTGTGCAAGACGACGGTCACATTTTTTGCACCAAGGAACAGATCCTCGAGGAGTGCGTGGCCTACACAGCGCTGTTGCAGAAGGTGTATCGCGATTTCGGCTTCGAGCAGTTGTTGTACAAGGTCGCGACGCGGCCCCACCAGCGCATTGGGTCCGACGAAATCTGGGACAAGTCGGAGACGGCGTTGATCGAATCGTTGCGCCGCTCCAACGTCGAGTTTGCGGTGTCGCCGGGCGAGGGCGCGTTTTACGGCCCGAAGATCGAGTACACGCTCAAGGATGCGATTGGCCGCGAGTGGCAATGTGGCACGATGCAGGTCGATTTTTCGATGCCCGAGCGGCTCGGTGCCGAGTATGTGGCCGAGGACAACAGTCGAAAGACACCCGTGATGCTGCATCGGGCAATTGTCGGTTCGCTCGAGCGCTTCATTGGCATGCTGATAGAAAACTATGCGGGCGCAATGCCGCCGTGGCTGTCGCCGGTGCAGGTGGTCGTTGCTTGCATTTCAGAACACCAAGCCGCATATGCGGAAGACGTTGCGCAAACACTGCAAAAACAAGGCTTTAGGGCCGAATCTGATTTGCGCAATGAGAAGATCAACTATAAGATTCGCGCCCTTAGTCTGCAGAAAATCCCCTACATCGTAGTTGTTGGTGACAAAGAGAAGCAAGGGAGTACGGTGGCCGTGCGGGCCCGAGGTGGTGCGGACCTAGGCGTGATGCCTTTGTTGGAGTTTGCGCAGCGCCTGAAGCTCGACGTTGAGCAGCGCCAGAATGTCGGCAGCACGGTTTGATTGCTAATTTTTCCAAGAGGTAAATATCGCTCAAGAACGTTCGCACCGGATCAACGGTGAAATCAGTACTCCGGAAATACGCCTGACGGGAGTCGAAGGCGAAGCGCTGGGAGTAGTAAAGCTGTCAGATGCGCTGCGCATGGCCGAAGAAGCTCAGGTTGATCTGGTGGAAATTGCTCCTACTGCTGTGCCGCCGGTCTGTCGCTTGATGGACTATGGCAAGTTTAAGTATCAGGAGCAGAAAAAGTCGCACGAAGCGAAGCTCAAGCAGAAGCAGATTCAAATCAAGGAAGTTAAGTTTCGTCCGCAAACGGACGAGAACGACTACCTGACGAAGATGCGAAATCTGACTCGTTTTCTGGAAGAGGGCGACAAGGCGAAGATCACGTTGCGCTTTCGCGGGCGTGAGATGGCGCATCAGGAGTTTGGAGTGAAACTGCTGGAGCGTGTGCGCGAAGAGCTGGCGAACATGGCGGTCGTTGAATCGATGCCGAGGTTGGAAGGGCGCCAGATGGTGATGGTGATGGCGCCGAAAAAGAAGAAATAGGTTACTCAGGGGAGCCGGTGGCGTTGCCACCGGCACTGTAATAATAAGTGGGATCAGGCCTTAAGTCTCTTTACCGGGGCGCCTGCAATCATCGAAGAACGAAGGAAGCTTTATGCCGAAGATGAAAACGAAAAAGAGCGCTGCCAAGCGTTTTGAGGTCCGCGCCAGCGGATCGATCAAGCGCGGTCAGGCGGCTAAGCGCCATTTGCTGACCAAGCGCACCACCAAAAACAAGCGCCATTTGCGCGGCGCCGTCAACATGCACGAGGCCGATGTCAAGTCGGTGCGCCGCATGCTGCCGTACGCGTAGGGGGCGATCATGCCAAGAGTCAAACGAGGTACTACAGCGCGCGCGCGGCACAAGAAGGTCGTAGCGCGGGCCGCCGGATTTACGCTCCGGCGCAATAACGTATTCCGCGTCGCCAAGGAAGCGTTGATGAAGGCGGGGCAGTACGCCTATCGCGACCGCCGCAACAAGAAACGTACTTTTCGGGCGCTGTGGATCGCGCGAATAAACGCCGCGGTGCGCGAGCATGGAATCACCTACAGCGTATTCATGAACGGCTTGACGAAGGCCGAGATCGGGCTCGATCGCAAGATACTGGCCGATATGGCCGTGCTCGACAAGCCAGGCTTTGCGGCTGTTGTCGAAAAAGTGAAGGCCACGATCGCTTGACCGCTTGCTAAGCAAAGACAAAAAAATTAAAACGGGGCCTAATGCGGGGCCCCGTTTTTCTTTGCACCGATGAACACTGAACTGGACGCACTCGTAGACGAAGCGCGCGCCGCGTTTGCACGGGCGATGCAGCCCGCTGCGCTCGAGAACGAGAAAGCGCGCTATCTGGGCAAAAATGGAGCGCTAACGGAGCGGCTGAAAGCGCTGGCGAAACTCGCGCCCGAAGAGAGGCGTGCAGCAGGCGCCAGGATCAACGCGGCAAAGGAAACGATCGAGACACTGCTGGCAGAGCGACGCCAAGCACTCGCCCAAATGCGCCTCAATGAACAGCTCGCGGCGGAGTCCATCGATGTTTCGCTACCGGGCCGCGCGCGCAGCGTCGGGGCTATTCATCCGATCGCCCGCACGTGGATGCGTATCGAAGAAATTTTTCGCTCGATCGGCTTCGATTTCGCTGAAGGTCCGGAGATCGAGACCGATTGGTTCAACTTCACTGCACTCAACAGCCCGGAAAATCATCCTGCGCGCTCGATGCAGGATACGTTTTATGTCGACGCGTACGACACCGATGGCCGCCCGCTGGTATTGCGTACGCATACCAGTCCGATGCAGGTGCGCTACGCGCGCATGCATCAGCCGCCTATCAAGGTAATTGCGATCGGCCGCTGCTACCGCGTCGATAGCGACGCGACTCACTCGCCGATGTTCCATCAGGTCGAAGGCTTATGGCTCGACGAGGACATCAGCTTCGCCGATCTGAAAGCGGTCTACAGCAACTTCCTGCGGTGCTTCTTCGAAACCGACGAGCTCGCGGTGCGCTTCCGGCCTTCGTATTTTCCGTTCACCGAGCCGTCCGCCGAAATTGACATGATGTTTACCAGCGGCCCCCGCAAAGGCCGCTGGCTCGAGATTTCGGGATCCGGCCAGGTGCATCCCGACGTCGTACGCAATTTTGGATTCGATCCGGACAAGACCATCGGCTTCGCGTTCGGCTCGGGTCTCGAGCGGCTGGCAATGCTTCGCTACGGCGTCGATGACCTGCGTATGTTCTTTGAGGGCGACTTGCGCTTCCTGAAGCAGTTCGCGTAAACAATGCAATTTTCCGAACAGTGGCTGCGCAGCTACTCTGATCCTCCGTTTTCCAGTGACGAGTTGGCTTCACGGCTAACGATGGCGGGTCTGGAAGTCGAGAGCGTCGACCAAGTGGCGCCGCCGTTTTCAGGCGTGGTCGTCGGCGAAGTCATGCGCGTCATGCCGCATCCGAATGCCGACAAGCTGACCGTGTGCGAAGTCGAAGTCGGCGGGGGAGAGATTCTGTCGATTGTCTGTGGAGCCCCGAACGTCACGCAGGGGATGAAGGCTCCGTGCGCAGTCGTCGGCGCGCTGCTGCCCGGCGGCGCGGAGATCGGTGCGACGACATTGCGCGGCGTGCAGTCGCAAGGCATGTTGTGCTCGGCGCGTGAGCTCGGTCTGTCAGAAGATCACGGTGGGTTGCTGATCCTCGACGCCGACGCCCCGCTCGGCGCCAACCTGCGCGAGTATCTGGCACTCGACGATCGCACGCTGACGATCAAGCTCACGCCCGATCGCGCGGATTGCCTCAGTGTCGTTGGCGTCGCGCGCGAGGTGGCCGCACTCGCGGGTGCGCCGTTGTCGCTCGCGGCAATTAATCCGGTCGCGCCGGCGATGGCCGATCGCCTTCCAGTGCAGATAGAAGCCCCCGATTTGTGCGGACGCTTTTCCGGCAGAGTGATTCGCGGGGTCAACGCGCGGGCGCAAACACCGGCGTCGGTCAGGCAGCGTCTGGAGCGAAGCGGGCAGCGGCCAATCTCGGCGCTGGTCGACATTTCGAACTACGTGATGCTTGAACTTGGCCGGCCGACGCACGTGTTCGACCTCGACAAGGTCAAGGGCGGATTGACCGTGCGCTGGGGTCGCACCGGCGAGCACGTCGAGCTGCTGAATGGGCAGAAG
>DATLOA010000070.1:0-3367 GCA_035536515.1 Burkholderiaceae bacterium
GCGCGAGCTCGCGGCGAGCGCCGACGTCGTGCTTGAGAACTTCAAACCGAACACGATGCACAAATTCGGGCTCGATGACGCGGCACTGTCGAAGACCAATCCGCGCTTGATCTATGTCGGTCACAAAGGATTCTTACCCGGTCCGTACGAGCATCGAACCGCGCTCGACGAGGTCGTGCAGATGATGGGCGGGCTGGCGTACATGACCGGCCGACCTGGTGATCCGCTGCGCGCAGGAACCAGCGTCAACGACATCATGGGCGGCATGTTCGGCGCGATCGGCACGCTCGGCGCATTGATCCAGCGCGGCATTACCGGCCGCGGCATGGAAGTGCAGTCGGCGCTGTTCGAGAACAACGTGTTCCTGATGGGTCAGCACATGCTGCAGTATGCGGTGACGGGCAAGCATCCGGCGCCGATGCCGGCACGCGTCAGCCCGTGGGCGATCTACGACGTGTTCACTGTGAAAAACGGCGAGCAGATTTTTCTAGCGGCGGTAAGCGACGCGCAATGGATCACGTTTTGCGATGCGCTCGGCTATACCGATCTGAAAGCCGATCCGACCTTGCTCACCAACAATCAGCGCGTGCATCAGCGCCCAACGCTGTTGAAAACGATCAACGAGCGGCTTGCCCTTCATACGGCCGACGAACTGGCGACACTGTTCGAAAAAGTCGGTCTGCCGTTCGCGCCGATCCGCAAGCCTGAGGATCTGTACGACGACCCGCACCTGAAAGCCACCGGCGGCCTGGCAGACATCACGCTCCCCGACGGTGAGCGCGCCGGCCAGACGGTCAAGACGACTTTGTTTCCGATCACTTTGCAGGGCAAGCGGCTCGGCGTGCGAATGGGCCCGCCGAAGCTGGGTGAACACACGCGCGAGTTGCTGAGCGCTATCGGCTACTCGCAGCAAAAGATCGACGTCCTGCTGAGGCAGGCAGCAGTCGCTTAGTTCAAAAGAGGAGACAGAAATGAAATTTGCACATCATGCATCGAAGCGCCGCACGTTAGTTGGGCTCGCGGGCTTCTCGCTTGCAGCGTCAGGACTGTGGTCGGGCGCGGCGCACAGTCAATCCAAAGTGGTTCGCATCATCCTGCCGGTCGCGACGGCTTCTGGCGTCGACACGATCACTCGCGCGGCATCTCAGGCGTTATCGGCCGCGCTCGGGTATCCAGTCGTCGTCGAGAATCAACCGGGCGCAGGCGGCATCGTCGGCACGTCGGCGATGATCAAGTCGCTGCCCGACGGTTTTACGCTGAGCATCGTCTCCAACAACCACGTAATTTATCCCAGCGTCTACAAATCGGTGCCATTTGATCCGATCAACGACATTACGCCCATCGCGGTGATCGGATCGACACCAATCGTGTTCGTCGTCAATCCGAAAGTGCCTGCGAAGGATGCGAAGGAACTGGTCGCGCTGTTAAAAGCCAAGCCCGGTGGCTACAACTATGGCTCTTCGGGCAACGGCACGATCCTGCACCTCGCAGCTGAGATGTTCATGGACGAAGCGGGCGTCAAGGCGACGCATGTGCCGTACAAGGGCGTCGGTCCAATGCTGACCGATCTGATCGGCGGCCAGGTCGAAATGGGAACGCTGTCCTTGCCGTCGATCCAGCAGCATCTGAAAAGCGGAGCGCTGCGCGCGATTGGCACCGGCACAGCGCAGCGCCTTGCTGCGGCACCCGATATTCCGACAATGACCGAGCAAGGCATGCCCGGCTATTTGGTCGAAGGATGGTTCGCCGTCATTGGTCCGTCCAAACTGCCGGCAGCTGAAGTCAAGCGTATCAACGCCGCGTTCGTCGCCGCGTTCGCCACGCCCGAGGTGCGCGAGACGATGGCAAAACAGGGCAACACGATCAACGTCAGCACGCCGGAATTTGCCGCAAAGTTTTTCCGCGATGAAATGGCCAAGTACGCGCAGCTCGTCAAAAAGGCAGGAGTCGAGCTCCAGTAGCAAGGTTACGTTTCCAGGCGCGCGTTCATCGTGATCTTCGCCTTCAATAGCTTCGACACCGGACAGCCTTCCTTCGCCTTGTTGGCGATCCGCTCGAACTTCGCCTGATCCGCGCCGGGAATTTTCGCGACGACGTTCAAATGGCTTGCGGTGATCTCAAAGCCCTCGCCCACTTTGTCGAGCGTGACTTCGGCGTGCGTTTCGATCCTTTCAGGCGTCAACCCTTCGTTTCCGAGCATCAGCGATAGCGCCATCGAAAAGCATCCGGCGTGCGCCGCGCCGATCAGCTCTTCGGGATTAGTGCCTTTGCCGTTTTCGAACCTGGACTTGAAACCATAGGGCGCCTCGTTCAAAACACCAGTCTCGGTTGAAATCGTCCCGCCGCCGTCCTTGATGCCGCCCTTCCAAACCGCCGATGCCTTCTTGATCGCCATGATCTCTCCTTGAATGCTCGCGCAACAGTCTGCCATATCAGTGTTGACCGTTTCTATGGTCGGCGCGAACAATGCCGCGGTGCGCGACAACGGCGCGCCCGATGCGTTGATAATGTCGAACATCGCGCTCTGAACAAGAATTCAATGGCCGCCACAAAGCTTGGGGCTCAGTCCATTCCCCATATTGTCCTCATCGTTTTCGACACGTTGCGGCGCGATGCGCTCGGTTGCTACGGAACGCCGCCGCCATGGGGTGCGATTGCAACTCCGAATCTGGATGCGTTCGCTGCTGAATCGGTGCGCTTCGATCGCGCGTATCCGGAGGCGCTGCCGACGTTGTGTGCCCGCCGCACGTTGTACACCGGCCTGCGCACTTATCCATTTCATAACGGAGACTTTCGCCACATCAAAGGCGACTTCGTCGGCATCGCACCGGGTTGGGGTCCGATTCCGGAAGACCAGCACACGATGGCGGAGATCTGCGAGACGAACGGCTTTCGCACCGGACTGATCTCCGATCTGTATCACCAATTCAAGCCGTCCAAAAATTTCTGGCGCGGCTTTCATCAATGGTCGTTCATTCGCGGGCAGGAAGCTGATGCGGCGCGCAGCGGACCGTGGCCTTCGCAGGAAGAGATCGACTACTGGGTGCCGCGCGAATTGCAGGAGTTGCGCGGCAAGGCGACCGGCCTCGAACAACCTGGATTCGGCGCTGCGTGGTTCTCGAGCCGCATCCTGCTGAACATGCGCGAGCGGGTGCGTGAGGAACAATGGTTCAACGCGCAGGTGATGCAGGAAGCAGCGCGCTGGGTCGAACAGAACATCGACGCAAAGCGCATGTTCCTGACGGTCGAATCGTTCGATCCGCACGAGCCGTGGTTCGTGCCTGAACACTATAGGCGCCACTACGACGCGAGCGATGGCCGCGAGCAGGTGATCTCGCCGTACGCAGAGATGCCGTGGCTGCCGGAG